>QHYJ01000044.1 GCA_003223255.1 Acidobacteriota bacterium
CGTAGCGATGAGCCCGATTGAGCCGCGCACCGCTCCGACCGTTTGCTTCGAAAGACCGATGTCATGGTAGTAGGGATTCGCCATCGGACCCATGATGAAGTCCGGCAACCGGTAGAGGCTGATTGCCGCTAACATCACAAGCGCGAGCCAGCCATGCGCACGGAAGAAAGCGATGAACGGTCCCACAACAGCGTCGAAGAAACCGCGCGGCGTCCAAAGCGGCGCTTCGCGCTTTTTTTCAGCCAGCACCGCATCCGCGCGCTCCGGTTCCTTGGCAAACCAGGTGGCGATCATTCCAACGGCCATACATGCGCCGTAGATACCGTAGGACATGCGCCAGCCCGCGGCCGCTGCCAGGATGAGGATAACGGAATCCGTAGCCAGGAGCGCCAGGCGGTAGCTGAACTGATAGGCAGACGCGAGGAGGCCTTGTTCTTCTCCGTCGTCTGCCGATTCAATTCGCCAGGCATCAACCACAATGTCCTGTGTCGATGAGGCAAACGCGACGACGAGCGCAAAAGCGCCAAGCCGGCCGAGCCCGGCCTTCGTGCCAGTTCCGCCCATGGCGAACAGCGCCAGCCCGACGACGATCTGCGAGAACATCATCCATCCGCGCCGATGTCCAAGCCGTTTAAACAACGGCAAGTCGACGCGATCCATCAAGGGCGCCCACAGAAACTTCAGCGAATAGGCAATGCCCACCCAGGAAAGAAACCCGATCGCCGTCAGCGAGGTGTGTTCATCGCGCAGCCAGTAGCCGAACGTATTGCCGACCAGATAAAAGGGAAGGCCTGAAGAAAATCCGAGCAACAACATCGCCAGCGTTTTGGGCCGCAGGTAATCGGCGATCCGGTGCTTGTGCGGACTCACGCCTTCATTGTCTACCGGAGCCTCACTTCTGCCAAATGAAAGTTCAGACGCGGAGCACGAAAATGACACCCGAAGATTCTTTCAGTAAGCGGCTAAGAATCTCCGCGCGAAGCTTTTGGAGCTTTGGCCAGTTGGAGCATACCATCGGCGGCGTTTGCGGGCTTGCCGTCCGTCGAGCGCACGCGCTGAATCTTCACGCGCGCGACGCGTTTACCATCCATTTCCACAACGGCGAAGCGGAGATTGCCAAAATCAAAACTCTCCCCACCTTTGGGTATGAAACCGAGTTGGTCGAGAACAAAACCTCCGACGGTGGCGTAAGCCGGATCTTCCGGCAAGGTGATGTTGTACTGCGTATCCAGGTCGCGAACGTTCGATGACCCGTCAAAGATCATCGCGCCATCGGCAAGCGGAAGCGGCTTTTCCACGACATCAAATTCGTCGTGAATCTCGCCGACCATTTGTTCGATGATGTCTTCCATGGTGACGAGCCCGAGAATGCTGCCGAATTCGTCCACGACCATGGCCATGCCGACGCGGCGCGTGCGGAGTTCGAGAAGCAATTCGCTTGCGGGCTTGGTCTCAGGAACGATGAGCACTTCGCGCAGGACGCGCCGCAAATCAAAAGCGGGGAGCGCGGCATTTTCTTCAAGACGGCGCTCGCGATCGAGAAGAACCCACATCATGTCCTTGATGTGGACGAAGCCGAGGATTTGGTCCAAAGAACCGCGGTAAACGGGGATGCGGGAACGCTGGGTGGTGGCGAACGCGCGCATCACGTCATCGAGACTGGACTCGATGGGCAGGGTGTGCATGTCCGGCCGTGGCACCATGATTTCGCGGACCTGAATTTGTGAAAGTTCGATGGCGCTGAGAATGAATTTCTCTTCGCCTGGAGCGAGCAGCCCGCGTTCGCGCGCCTGCTGGATTTGGATTTGCAGCTCCTCGGTGGAATGCGCCACGCCGTGCGCGGGCGGGACGGAAACGCCCAAGGCTTTCACGATGGCGCCGGACATGCCGTCGAGCAAATTGATGACCCAGCGGAACGTGTTGAGAAACCAGCGGAACGGAACAGCCACGAGCAAGGCGACGCGTTCCGCGCGCGCCAGGCTCACCGTTTTGGGAACGAGTTCGCCCATCACGACGTGGAGCGCGCTTAGCAAAGCAAACGCACAAGCCAAGGCGATGCCGTGAGCCAGCAAAACCGTGTGGACGCCGGGTTTGCCGGGCCACAGCACTTGGAACTCCTGGGCGAGGGTGACTTCACCGAGAGCGCCGATGGCCAGGCTGGTCAGCGTGATTCCGAATTGAACGCCAGAAACCACGCGACGCAAGTCTCCCAACAACGTTTCGACGACGCGCGCACGAATGCTGCCGCGGGCCACGAGTTGGCGAACGCGCGAGAGGCGCACGGCGACGAGCGAGAATTCCGTGGCGGCGAAGAAACCGTTGAGCGCAACCAACGCCAACACGCCAAGCAGACGCACTACGAACATAGCTCTGAACGTTCTCCTCCTGCGATTGTAACAGGACAACCGCTCCGTACTTGAAGCGGTGTCCCGACAGGAACAGGAGAAGAAAAAGCGGCGAAAGTGTTTTCCGCGGGCAGCTTTTTTCCAAGGAATGCAGTCAGAAGAGATAAGGGAGGGTTGACACGTGGCTTCCCAAGTTTTTAGGATATGGTTTCACTGCTACGCATTCAGTGAAGCATTTGGCGGTTCTCGACCGTATCGGGTTTGGACGGTTTCTCCAAATTGAACAAAACTATGATCAAAGTAAGCGAGCTTACAAAAAGGTACGCACGCACTACCGCCGTCGACCACATCTCGTTCGAGGTGGAGAAAGGCCAGATCGTCGGCTTTCTCGGGCCGAACGGGGCCGGCAAAACCACCACCATGCGCATGCTGACGTGTTTCTTGCCTCCCACGTCGGGGGCGGCATCGGTCGCGGGTTTTGACGTGCTGGAACAGCCGGTGGAAGTGAAAAAGCGTATCGGCTACCTGCCGGAAATGCCGCCGCTGTATCAAGAGATGCGCACAACGGAATACCTGACGTTTGTGGGGAAGCTGAAGGGGCTGTCGGGAGCCGAGTTGCGGCAACGCGTCGAGACGGCCTGCGAGCGCTGCGCGATTACCGACGTGAAGGACAAGTTGCTCGGGAAGCTTTCGAAAGGCTACCGGCAGCGCGTCGGCTTGGCGCAGGCGATTCTGCACAACCCGGACGTGCTGATCCTCGACGAGCCCACGGCGGGGCTGGACCCCAAACAGATCAACGAGACGCGCGACCTGATCAAGAGCCTGGCGGGCGATCACACGATTATTTTGAGCACGCACATCCTGCCGGAAGTGGAGCAGACCTGCCAGCAGGTCATCATCATCAACAAAGGGAAACTGGTGGCGACGGACTCCGTGAGCAACCTGCAAAACCGCGCGCGCGGAGCGGAGTCGATGCTCGTGGAAGTGGCGTCGCGGGTCGGCGCGCTCGATACCACGGCGGTCGGTGAGCGGCTGGAAAAAGTTGCCGGGGTCCGCCGCGTAACGTTCAGAGAAAAACGCCAAACGGGAAGCACGTTTGAAGTGGAGAACCGCAAAGGCGGCCTCGCGCGAGGCGACCTGGCGCGCGCGGTGGTGCAGGCGGGCTGGGACCTTAATGAACTGCGGCCGGCGTCGGTGAGCCTGGAAGAAGTCTTCCTGCAACTGACGCGGGAACAAGCTGAGGCGCCCGCCGAGAAGCCAAGGGCAAAGGAAGCAACACCATGAAAAACATGTGGGTCATCTGTGTCAAGGAGCTACGCACTTATTTCGTTTCGCCCATCGCCTACATTCTGTTCATCATTTACGCGGGGCTTTTTGGCTGGTTTTTTTGGAACTCGGTAGGGCTGTTCATTTATTACAGCATGGAGTCTCAGATGCGCGGAGAGATGTTCCCCATGAACATCAACGACCAGATTGTGCGGCAAGTGCTTGGAGACATGAATGTCGTCAATCTGCTGTTCATACCTCTTATAACGATGCGTTTGTTCGCCGAAGAAAAGCGCAATGGCACGATCGAGTTGCTGGCGACGTCTCCGATCCGCGACGGTGAAGTCATTCTGGGAAAGTGGCTGGCGTCGCTCATCCTCTATGCGGCGATTCTGCTGTTTACTGGACTGGACTTTCTATTTCTCTTCAAGTACGGAAATCCCGATTGGAAGCCCATGGCCATCGCCTACTTGGGGGTGCTGCTGCAAGCGGCCGTTTTGCTGGCCCTGGGCACGTTTATTTCCACGCTTACGAAAAACCAGATCATCGCGGGAGCGGTCACTTTTGGTGTGTGTCTTCTGATTTTCGTGCTTGGCTGGGTGGGCAGCTACCAGTATTCCGCCTGGGCCCGAGTGATGACGTACATTTCGACGACAACACATATGGAATCGTTTCTCAAAGGTGTGATTGATTCCAAGGACGCGATTTATTATGTGAGCGCGATTTTTCTGGGGCTGTTTTTGACGGCGCGCTCGCTCGAGTCCTTGCGGTGGAGAGCGTAAATGAACCTTCCGCTGAACCTCCAACTGCTCAAAGCGCGGCAAACCCGATACGTAGCCTACGTCACGCTGTACATCGCCGTGGTGCTGGCAGTAATCACCGTGGCGAATGTCCTGGGAGACCGCTACAACAAATCCTACGACTCGACCTCCAACAAGCGCTATAGCCTCTCCGAACAAACCGCGAAAATCGTAAAGGGGCTCAAGGAGCCCGCAACGATTTACTACTACGACCGGCCCACCGGGTTCAGCCGCGCGAAGGACACTCTGGATGAGTACGCCAATCTTTCACCGAAAGTCCGCGTGCAATATGTGGATCTCGAAAAGAATCCGCTAGCGGCCCGCGAGGCCGGGGTCAAAAGCCTGGGCACCGCCATCGTGCAGATTGGGTCGCGAAAAGAGGAAGCCAACGGGCTAACCGAGGAAGGCATCACGGGAGCATTTATCCGGGACCTCAAATCGAGCACGCGAACCGTTTGTTTCGTGACCGGCAGCGGCGAACATCAGATCGACGAAACGGGGCCCGGCGGATATTCGCGGTTCAAAGACTTGCTGGGCAAAGAGAGCTACGAAACGAAGTCCATTAATTTGCTGACGAAAGCGGAGGTTCCGAGCGACTGCACGGTGCTCGCGGTGGGAGGTCCGAAGTCGGATTATCAGCAGCCGGAAGTGGACTCGATCAAAAAATACATCGAGGATGGCGGGCGCGCGATGTTTTTGCTCAATCCGCCGTTGAAGATGGGCCGGTCGGAGATTGCCGACAACGACGCGCTCTCGACAGTCCTGGAGAGCTGGGGCGTCACACCGGACAAAGACTTGATCCTGGACCTCAATCCCATTGGCCAACTCGCCGGTCTTGGGTATCAAGATGCGCTGGTGACGCACTACGACTCGCACGAAATCGTCAACGCGATGAAAGGGACCGCAACGGCGTTCCCCTATTCACGCTCGCTGGAAATCAAGAGCGGGGGCAAGACGACAGTCGACAAGCTGTTCGAGACCTCGGAAACAAGCTTGGCAACCGAGAAACTGGATACGCCGCGTATCAATGCAAACGATCCGAAGAATAAAAAAGGGCCACTGACCCTGGCCGCTGCGGGCTCCTACCGGACGGGCAAAGAGAACACCCAGGGGCGCTTTGTGGTAGTTGGCAGTTCGGACTGGGTCGCCAATGGATTTATTTCGTTCAATGGAAACCGCGATCTGGCGATGAATACCATCAACTGGCTGGCGTCGGATGAAGAATTAATTTCGATCCGTCCCAAGGAGCGCGACGACCGGCGAATCACGATGACGCGGGCGCAGTTGAACTGGGTGGGCATTACCAGCCTGGGACTCCTGCCGCTCGCGGTGGTGATTGCCGGAGTGACGGTTTGGTGGCGGAGAAGGTAGGGGCGCGCCGCTTCGCCTCTGGGAGATTTATAGGGAAAGAGTTTATGAAAGGTAGAGGATTGATTTTCGCTGCAATTGTGCTTGCGGCATTAACCGGGACTCTGTACTGGTCGAACCACCGGAAGCCGGCCGCGAGCAGCGCGGCTTCCGCGGCGGAAGCTTCTCCGAAGATTCTGGATGTGAAGCCGGCGGAGGTCGCCAGCATCACGATTTCGAAGCCCGGCGCCGCAGATCTGACGCTGGCCAAAAACGACTCGGGCAAATGGCAAATCACTTCTCCGAAGCCTTTGAAGGCCGATCAGGACGCCGTCTCGAGCCTGCTTTCCACACTTTCGCCCCTGGATTCCGATAGGGTCGTCGAGGACAAGGCCGCGGACCTCAGCCCGTACGGTCTGGCAAAGCCAGCCGTGGAAATCAGCATCACGGAGAAGAACAAGAAGTCCGAGGAATTGCTGCTCGGCGATGATACGCCTGCGAGCAGCGGGGCGTATGCCGCGGTGAAGGGCGATCCACGCGTGTTTGTGATAGCGAGCTACCACAAATCGGGGTTGGAGAAGAGCGTAAATGATCTGCGGGACAAGCGGCTGCTGACGTTTGATTCGGAGAAGCTAAGCCGGGTGGAGTTGACGGCCAAAAAACAGACCATCGAGTTCGGGCGCAACAAAGACCAGTGGCAGATCCTGAAGCCCAAGCCGCTGCGGGCGGACCAGCCAGCGGTGGAAGACCTGGTCCGGTCGCTGGGGGATGCGAAGATGGAGTTGGGCGCGACGGACGACGAGAAAAAAGATATGAGCGCATTCAACACAGGCACTCCTGTGGGAACGGCAAAAGTTACGGACGTCGCCGGGATGCAGGAGCTACAGGTGCGCAAGAACAAGGACGACTATTACGCGAAATCGAGTGCGGTGGCGGGCGTGTACAAGGTTTTGTCCTCGGTGGGCACTTCGGTGGACAAGAGCCTCGAGGACTTTCGAAACAAGAAGGTTTTTGATTTCGGGTTTGCCGATCCGGAAAAAATCGAGATTCGCGACGGCGCGAAGAGCACGTTTCTGACGCGCAACGGGTCCGACTGGTGGTCCAACGGAGTCAAGATGGATGAAGGCAACGTGAGCACGCTGGTGGCGGACATTCGCGCGCTGACCGCGACAAAATTTCCGGACAGCGGCTTCACCACGCCTTCGATCGAGATAACGGTCACTTCCGACACGGGGAAGCGCGTGGAGAAGGTGCAAATCGCAAAGAATGGCGACAATTACGTGGCCAAGCGCGAGAATGAACCTGCGCTCTATGAATTGAGCGCCACGGCCATAAAGGACCTGCAAGACGCTCGGGCGGGATTGAAGCCTGCCGCACCCCCGCCGGCCCCAGCACCCAAGAAAAAATAACCGGCATTTTTGCGGACGCGCCGGAATGACATTAGCGCCTATCTTCGCGCGTCACCGAAGTTATCGAACGTTTCCCGGTGCGGTTGCGCATGCCCGGGGGCTCCTCTAAACTGATTTTTCTCACTTCACCCGGGAGTGCAATTGCGAACTTTCGCGCGAGTTGTTTTCTGGCTTCTTGGGGTTCTCGTTATTTTTGCTGCCGCGCTGGCCTGGTGGTTTGTCTACCGCCCGCTGCCACAGCTCGAGGGAAGCATTCGCCTTCCCGGCCTTCAGCAACAGGTTACGGTGGACCGCGACGGATGGGGCGTGCCGCACATTCGCGCCGCTTCGGTCGAGGATTTGGCCGAGGCCCAAGGTTACGTCATGGCACAGGATCGGCTGTGGCAAATGGATTTGCTGCGGCGGGTGGCGCGCGGGCAGCTTTCCGAGATTCTGGGTGAGAGAACGCTGCAAATTGACAAAGATTTTCGCACGCTCGGATTGGGGCGGGCGGCGGACCGCGAAGTGACGACACTGGATCCGGAGCCGCACAAGATTCTGGAAGCGTACGCGCGCGGAGTAAATAGATTCATCGAGCAGCACGAGAGCAACCTGCCGCTGGAGTTTTCGCTGCTTCGCTACAAGCCACAACCTTGGAAACCGGCGGATACACTGGCGGTTTCTGGCTACATGTATCGAACGTTGGCGGACACCAGGGAACGCGAAATGAATCGCGCCAAAGTCACCGAGCGCGCGGGATCCGATCGCGCCCGGGACCTGTTTTCGCCGGAATCGACGATGGACCATTTTGTCGTTGGCGATCCGAATGTGCCGGATGACGGTTCGCAGCGTTCGGCGACCGATCCGGACGATGATGACGACGACATGCAGCCGGATACAGTTTTCAAAGCCGACCTCGTCGAGCCACCTGGCGAAGCGTCAGAAAGCGGCGCCCCAGACTTGACATCGGCGCTGGCGCAATCCGCGGTGGAATTTCTCGCGGAATCGCGTAGCGAAATTAGGCAAGGCCTGGGCAGCAACAATTGGGTGGTCAGCGGCGCGCACACGGCTACAGGAAAGCCGCTCCTCGCGAACGATACGCACCTCGATCTGGTGATGCCGTCGATTTGGTACGAAGTGCACATCACGGCGCCTGGATGGAACGTCAAAGGGTTGACGCTGCCCGGCGCGCCGATGGTGATCATCGGGCACAACGAGCGCATCGCGTGGGGATTTACAAACAACGGAGCAGATGTCCAAGATCTATACATCGAGATATTCAATCCGGATACGCCGGATGAGTATCGCGTGAAAGGTTCTTGGGCCAGGGCGCAGGTCCTCGAGGAGATCATTCACATCAAAGGGCAGCCTGACGTACATTTTCCTGTCACGGTCACGCGCCATGGGCCTGTGGTGCATCGCGAAAGAGACAAGGGCTACGCCATGCGCTGGACAGCCACGGAACCTGGTGGGCTGGCCAACAGCTACACCTGGCTGGGCAAGGCGCGCAATTGGAAAGAGTTTCGCGAGGCGATGAAACGTGTTTGGGGGCCGGCACAAAACGCGGTCTACGCGGACGTGGAGGGGAATATCGGATACATCATGGCGGCGCGCGTGCCGATTCGAAAGAAGGGGCGCGGCGAAGTACCTGAGCTGGGAGACAACGACGATTACGAGTGGACCGGATATATTCCCTTCGACCAGCTTCCCCAGGCGCTTAACCCTGATAGCGGGTTGATCGTCACCGCAAACGCGCGCGTGGTGGGACCAAACTACAAGCCGTACTTGACGGACCGCTGGGAAGATCCGTACCGTACGGCGCGCATCTGCGATTTGCTGCACGACCGGCGCGACTTGCGCGTGGAGGACATGCTGAAGGTACAAACGGACACGTATAGCTATCCGCACGTGTTTCTTGCCGAGCAATTGCTCGCCGCCGCCAAAACGGCGAAGCCGAAAGACCTGCGCACACAAAAGCTAATTGACGGCCTGAAGGATTGGAATGGAATCGCCGATGCCCATTCGCCTGAGATTTCTTTCCTGCACGGGGTGCGCCGCGGTGCACTAGAGCTGATTTTGGAGCCCATTCTTGGGGAGGAAACAGGCCACTATCAGTGGCGCACCATGACATTTCTGCAGAGGACACTTACGAATCGGCCTGCCAAATGGCTGCCCGCAGCCTACAAGAGTTACGATGAACTTCTGGTTGCGGCGGCGGACCTGGCGGTGAAGAGGCTCGCAGAAGACAGCAAGAGCGAACGGGTGGAAGACTGGGCGTGGAAGAATTTCAATTCGCTGGACATGTTCCATCCGCTCGGGCACGGGGGCGTTTTAAAGAAGGCTCTCAGCATTGCCGGCAAGCCGCAATTGGGGACCGTTTACAGCGTACGCTCGGCGACGAAAACGCATGGGCCGGCGATGCGATTTGTCGCCAATCCGGCGAATTGGGACGAATCCATTCTGCTGATTACTTCCGGCGAATCCGGCCAGCCCGGCAGCCGCCACTATTCGGACCAGTTTTCGTATTGGTACGAAGGCAGGCCGATTCTTGCGCCGTTTAGCGACGCCGCTGAGGTCAAAGCGACGAAGCACACGCTCACGCTCAAGCCGGGCTCCTGAAGCATGGAAGCACGCCCACGCCGATGCCGGAATTGCCTGAAGTCGAAGCGGTGGTACGCACGCTGCGGCCGCTGGTGCAAGGGCAGCGCATTCGCTGCGTTCACGTTTTTCACCCCATCGCGGTGAAACCACAGAATGCGTCTCGTTTGGCGGACGCTGCAACAGAGCGATGCATTCAGCGCGTGGACCGCAAAGGGAAATATGTACTTCTTGCGTTGGATCGCGGTTTGCTGACTTTGCATTTTCGGCTTGATGGACAGCTTGTGTGGTTTTCGAATGGAGCCGAGTTGCTCGAACGCGCGAATGTCAAGGAAAATGGAACTCATGTGGACGTTGCGTTCGAATTTGGAAGAGGGGTTCTCGGTTTCGCCGACCGCCGACATTTTGGCCGCGTGCATGCGTGGGAGCATCTGGAGGAAAGCGCAGGGCTGTCGTCGCTGGGAATCGACGCACTGTCGAAGGATTTCACGGCAGGGCGATTCCGCGAAATGCTGGCCGGATCTGCGCGGCCGTTGAAAGATTTCTTACTGGATCAAACCCGCGTCGCGGGTTTGGGAAACATCTATTCTTGCGAGTCACTCTGGCATGCGCGGCTCGACCCGCGACGCCGCGCTAAATCGTTGAAGCCGGAGGAGGCGCGCCGCCTGCACAAAGCAATTGTGTCGGTTCTGGCGCGTGCCTTAGAATGCTGCCTACACCCGGCGCCGGACTTTCACGATTCGCAATGGTGGTTTCAGGGACTGGAGAAGATTTTGCGCGCTTACGGCCGCGAAGGAGAGGCGTGCCGCCGGTGCGGAGCGGCGATTCAGCGAATCGACCAAGCTGGCCGCTCGACCTACTTCTGCCGGCGGTGCCAGAAATGAACGCGATATGGAGCGAAGGTTTATTTCGTGAATACATCCGCACCCAAAAAGCCTGAACCGCCCAAGAAGCCCGACTTCGAGCGTTCGCTCGCACGGCTGGAAGAAGTCGTGCGCCGGCTGGAAAGCCCGCAGCTTTCCCTGGACGATGCGATGAAACTGTTCGAGGAGGGCGTCGCGCTTTCCCGCGAGTGCCAGAAACAGCTCGAAGAAGCGGAAGGCCGCGTAGAAATCCTACTCAAAAAGGCGGACGGCAAGTTGACGGCAGAACCGTTTGATCCGGAGCGAGAGGCGGAATCTTGACATTTCGTACACTGTCCGCCTGCGCGGCTTCCATCTCACGATGAAACTTTCCCCTTTTTTTGAGGAAGATCGTTTGGCGGTCGATGCCGCGCTTGACCGGCTGCTGCCTGCCGAGACCGTGCAGCCAGCTTCGATTCACACGGCCATGCGCTACAGCGTTTTTGCCGGCGGGAAGCGCATGCGGCCTATTCTATGTCTGGAGACTGCGCGGATTTTTTCAAGTGACGTCACTCCTGCGCTGCATCCGGCTTGCGCGCTCGAATTCATCCATACGTATTCACTCATTCACGACGACTTGCCCGCGCTCGACAATGACGACTTGCGCCGCGGCAAGGCGACTTGCCACAAGAAATTTGGCGAGGCACTGGCGATTCTCGCAGGAGATGGACTTCTGACCCTGGCGTTCGAAACGATCGGTGCGACGCAAGTGCCTGCAGAACGACGGGCCGCGATCCTCACAGAAGTTGCCAGCTCCGCCGGCACGGTCAATGGCATGGTTGGCGGACAAGTAGCGGACATCGAAGCGGAACGCAAGCCCGTCGACGAAAAGATGCTCGAATACATTCACCGGTCCAAGACGGCAGCGCTGATTCGGGCTTCCGTCACGGCAGGTGCATTGTGCGCGGGCGCCGGCGCGGATGACGTCGCGCGGCTCCGGGGCTTTGGCGAAACCGTTGGCTGGGCCTTCCAAGTTACCGACGACATTCTGGATGTCGAAGAGTCTTCTGCAGCGCTTGGCAAGACTGCTGGCAAAGATCTGGCACAGCAAAAAGCGACTTATCCCGCTGTGCACGGGCTAGAGCGCTCGCATCAGATCGCCAACGAACTCGCCACCAAAGCGATTGCGGAACTTGCACCGTACGGCGAGCGCGCCGCGCGCCTGCGCGAAATCGCCGAATTCCTTGTCCTCCGCAGAACCTGAAAAAGATTCGGGGCCCTATGAAGGAAAAGGCAGCTCGAACTCGCCTGGACTTACTTCTTGTGGAGCGCAAGCTTGCCGAATCTCCCGAAAAAGCGGCAGCCGTGATCCTTGCCGGCGAAGTACAGGTGGATGGGCAGCGCCTGGACAAGGCAGGCACGTTGGTTGCGCGCGCTGCCAAAATTGAGGTGGCCAGCCGGCACCAAAAATATGTCAGCCGTGGCGGATTCAAGCTGGAAGGTGCGCTCAAGGATTTTTCCGTCGATCCGGCAGGCCTGGTATGCCTGGACATCGGTTCTTCGCATGGCGGCTTCACAGATTGTCTATTGCAACGGGAAGCGACCCGGGTCTATGCCGTGGACGTCACTATCGAGCAGCTCGACTGGAAGCTGCGACAGGACGCGCGCGTGGTTCCGGTCAAGAAAAATGCACGCGACTTGCAATCAGGAGATATTCCGGAACTAACCGACCTGGTGGTCATCGATGTCTCTTTTATCTCCGTCGAAAAAGTCTTGGAACCAGCGGCAAAGCTCGCCAAACCCCGCGCTATATTTGTCATCCTGATCAAGCCGCAGTTTGAATTGCCTCGCAAACAAGTGGGCGCCGGAGGAATTGTGAAGGGTAAAAGACTGCGGGAAAAAGCAGTTTTGGCTGTGAGCAAGCATGCAAAATCTCTAGGTTTCAAGTTTCTCAAGGTTCGCCCGAGCCGAGTGGCCGGGGCCGAAGGAAATCAGGAGTATTTTCTCTACGCGCGAAAAAAGTCTGTAGAGTAGAATCGCAAACGCCCATGCAGCCTGGCAAAACCGTTCAAACGATAGGCATCCTTTCCCGACGCGGTCGCGCACAACTCTCCGTGGTGGTTCCGCCTTTACTGAAATGGCTGCGAGAGCATGAGATCGAACCGGTTCTCGATGAGGAGACCGCGAAGGCGCTGCCGGGGGGGCTGCTAGGCCAACCAGCCCGGGCGGTGGCGGACGCTTCGCAGCTTCTGTTGGTTCTCGGCGGAGATGGCACGATACTCGCCGCCGCGCGTCTGGCGGCGCCGCGGCGGATTCCCATTTTGCCCATTAACATGGGCCGGCTGGGCTTCCTCACGAGCTTCACGCTCGATGAACTTTATCCTGCGCTGGAAGAAGTCCTGCGGGGCCAGCCGCCCATCAGCCGGCGGGCAATGTTGCAAACCGAGTTGGTGCGCGGAGGCGCGGTCGTGGAAACACAATGCGCGCTCAATGAAGCAGTTGTTCACAAGGGCTCGTTTGCGCGAATGATTGAGCTGGAGCTGACCATCGATGAGGATTTTGTCTGCCGTTATCGCGCGGATGGATTGATCGTTTCCAGCCCCACAGGCTCCACGGCCTATTCCCTGTCCGCCGGCGGTCCCATCCTACATCCTGCAGTGGGTGCTTACATCGTCACGCCGATCTGTCCGCACATGCTGAGCGACCGCCCGCTGGTGGTTCCCGATTCATCCTGCATCGAAGTGCGACTGAACGGCGACACCGAGTCCGTGTATCTGACGATCGACGGGCAACGCGGCCTCCCCATGCAGCCGACGGACATCGCGCGCGTGCGCCGGGCCAAGGAACCGTTGCAACTGATCCAGCCGCCGCAAAAGCCGTACTTTGAGATTCTGCGCAACAAGCTGAAATGGGGCGAAGCTTGAGCGCGAGGGCCGCCGTTTCTTTCCCGCTTGCGTTGCTAAGTTCACTTGGAGCGATTTATGAGACTGGCCTTTATCATTGCCATCGTTTTTCTGTTGCCCTGCGTAAGCGCTCAGGCGCAGGAGCCTTCTTTTGCGGATGTGGTCGTTGTACACGGACACGTGTGGACCGTGGATCCTCAGCACCCGCGGGCCGAAGCTTTGGCTATTCATGGCGGACGTATTGTAGCGGTGAGTTCCGACGCGGAAATTGCGAAATGGATTGGACCCGCAACGAAAAAGATCGATGCGCAGGGCAAGAGCGTGCTTCCCGGATTCATCGACGCGCACGCGCATTTCAGCAGCGGTGGTGGCGAAATTAGCAGCGTGCATCTGCGCGACGCAAACACGCCGCAGGAATTTGCCCGGCGCATTGGCGAACAAGCCAGGAAACTGCCGAAAGGCGAGTGGATGCTTGGTGGCACCTGGGACCACGAACTCTGGGGCGGCACTGCTCTTCCCGCGCACGATTGGGTCGATGCGCTTACGCCGGACAACCCGGTTTTCGTCAGCCGCTATGACGGACACATGGCTATGGCCAATACGCTCGCTCTGCATCTTGCTGAAATTACGCGCGAAACGAAAGATCCGCCGGGAGGAACGATTGTCCGCGACCAAGAGGGCAATCCCACGGGCCTGCTCAAGGATGCGGCTATGCGTCTGGTCTACCGCGTCATTCCCCCGCCTTCGGAAGAGCAGCTCCTGCGCATGATTCATGCCTCGATGGACGACGCGCGCCGCTTCGGCGTGACCAGCATTCACGACATCAGCTCGACCGAAGATGTACGGGCTTACCAGATTCTGTCGGCGCGCGGCGAATTGACGCTGCGCATCTACTGCATCACGCCGCTTCCTCAATGGCAAGCTCCGGCCACGGCCGGAATTCGCGCGGGCTTTGGCAACGATTGGATCCATTTCGGGGCGCTCAAGGGATTTGCGGACGGCTCTTTGGGCTCGACCACTGCTCTTTTCGAGAAGCCGTACAACGACGCTCCGGAAACTTCCGGTTTGCCCAACGAGATGATGCTGCCCGAAGGAAACATGCTGCAGATGGCTCTGGGTACCGACAAAGCTGGTCTGCAATTGGCCGTTCATGCCATCGGCGACAAGGCCAACCGCATGATGCTGGACGTTTATGCGGAAGTTGCCAAGCAGAACGGCGCGCGCAGCGACCGGCGCTGGCGTATCGAGCACGCGCAGCACCTTCGCCCGGAAGATTTTGCTCGCTTTGCGCAGCTTGGGGTCATTGCCTCGGTGCAGCCGTATCACGCGATTGACGACGGCCGCTGGGCGGAGAAACGCATTGGCCACGAGCGCGCCAAAACGACGTACGCCTTTCGAACGTTCCTGGACCACGGCGTGCGCTTGGCATTCGGGAGCGATTGGACGGTGGCTCCGTTGAATCCCATGCTTGGGCTTTATGCGGCCGTGACGAGGGCGACGCTCGATGGAAAAAATCCTGGCGGCTGGTTTCCGGAGCAGAAACTAACGCTCGAAGAGGCCGTTCAGGCTTACACCATGGGTTCCGCCTTCGCGGAGTTTCGCGAAAAAGAGAAAGGCTCGCTCACGCCCGGAAAATTCGCAGACGTTGTTGTGCTAGACGGCGATTTGTTCTCGATGGCCCCGGAGAAGATCAAGGACGTGACCGTGCGCTATACGATCGTGGGCGGAAAAGTCGTCTACGAAGCGGCAAGGAACTAATCCAAGATATCTGTTCGCTGCAAATCTTCTTGCGTTTCGCGCCGGCGAATCAATCGAAAGCTGTCTCCGTCTACGAGGACTTCCGCGGGCCGACAACGTGCATTGTAATTCGAGGCTAGAACCATTCCGTAAGCGCCGGCTCCCCAAATGGCCAGCAGGTCTCCGGTTTGGACTTTGCCCAGCGGCCAGCCGTGAAGAAAACAATCTCCGGTTTCGCACACGGGACCGACGATGTCCGCACGCGCCTGACTGGAGTTGCGCGCTTTTCCGTCGCGCATGACTTTTGTAATGGGATGAATCGCTCCGTAAAGCGAAGGCCGCATCAAGTCGTTCATCGCGCCGTCTACAATTACGAAGCGTTTGCCGCGATTCGTCTTTGTATACACGACGCGCGTAAGCAGCACCGCCGATTGTGCAATGATGGAGCGGCCCGGCTCTAAGAGAATCTCTATCTCTGCTCCGAGAACAAGTTCCTTGATCAGTTTTGCGTAGTCCCTGCGTTTCGGCGGCTTTTGATCTGAATATCGCACTCCCAACCCGCCACCGACATCGAGATACCGAAGAGGAATTCCCTGGGACTTCAGTTCTTTGCTATATCCCACCAAACGCTTCACCGCTCTGCGAAAAAGCTCAAGCGTGGTGATCTGGGAGCCGAGGTGGGCGCTGAGTCCTTCCCAGCGAATCCATTTCGAATCCCGGTGCGCGAGATACAGCCGCCTGGCTTCCTTCCAGTCGAGCCCGAATTTGTGCTCGTGACGCCCGGTGGCGATATGCGGGTGCCCGCCGGCAAACACGTCGGGATTCACGCGGATGGCGGTTGCCGGAGGTCTTCCACCCTTCTGGACGAGGCACGCGGCTTCGTCGGTCAAGATTTCAAGTTCCGCTTCGGATTCCACGTTAAAAAGCAAGATTCCCGAATCAGCGTCTTGGACGCCAACTCGATAATTCAGGGCTTCGCGAATTTCCGCGCGGCTTTTCCCTACCCCGGAGAAAACAATGCGGTTACCGGGCACGCCAATATATTGCAAGAGCCGCAATTCGCCGCCGGAAACAATATCGAACCCGCTGCCCAGTTTGGCCAGGTGCTGCAAAATGGAAAGATTCCCGTTGGACTTCACGGCAAAACACAGCGTGTGACGAGCGCCCTCCAGACCTTGCTGGAATTCGCGATACGCGTCTTCCATGGCGGCACTACTATACAAATACGTCGGCGTCCCAACCTCGCCGGCTACCGAGTCCAGCGACACGCCTTCGCAAAACACTTGCTCCGCGGATTGACCGGACGGAGCCTTCTTCCAGGCAAAATGGGGCGTGAAGGCAACGGGGTCGACGAAATTCAATTTGCGGGCGGGGCCGGCCGTCGAAGGACTCATCGGACTTTCATCACCACTAGCGTCCGGTCATCGAAAAGGGGCGCGCTTTGCGTAAACCAGTCCACTTCGCTCAGGATTCGGTCCGCCAACTCCGCTGCCGTCAGTTCGTGGTGCTTTTCAATCAGTTCGCGCAACCGCGTGATGCCAAAGAATTGGCCTTCGCTATTGGAGGTTTCGGCGATGCCGTCGGAGTGAAACACGAGAATATTGCCCGGCTCGAGGGTGACTCCCCATTCGTCGTAGGTCACGTCCTCGTAAATTCCCAGCGGAAATCCTGTCAATTCGATCTTGCCGCAGCGATGGTCTTTGTAGAGCAGCGGTTGCGACTGGCCAGCATTGGCCACGCGCAGTTTTTGACGGCCCTTTTGCCACGTTGCAAAACATGCCGTCATAAATCGTCCCTCGATGCGCCGCGCGCCGACGAGCTGATTCATCTGCTTTAACATTTCCGCAGGCTGGAGTTTCTGCGGGGCAAGGCTGCGCATGATTCCAATGGCTACGGCACCGTACAGCGCCGCCGCCGTTCCTTTTCCGCTCACGTCACCGAGTGCGATGCCCAGTTGCTGCGGGCCGTAGTGCAAGAAATCGTACAGATCGCCGCACACTTCGCGAGCGGACAAGTAACGCGCGGCGATGTCCACGCCATAATCTTCTGTAGGAACCGGCTGGAGCAGCGCGCCTTGAATCCTCTTGGCCGCCTGCAGATCTCGCTCCAGCCGCGCCTCTTCTTTCGCGAGTTGCTCGTACAGTCGTGCGTTTTCCAACGACACGGCCAGATTCGCAGCGAGAATGGAAAGCGTCTGCACATGATCCTGAGTGAAATAATTGGGAATCGGGCTTTCCAGATCCAACACGCCAATGACCTTCCCTTTGTGCATCATGGGAATCGCCAATTCGGACCGCGTCTCTGGATTCACCATGATGTAGCGCGGATCCACCGTGACGTCCGGCACCAGGACAGGCTCCTTCAGCGTCGCTGCCGCGCCCACAATGCCCTCACTCACCGTAGCGCGCAATCTCCCTTGCACGCTTTGTCCGTGTTTCACGTCCACGCGGTGCCGGAAAACTTTTTGCTCTTCGTCGTAGAGCATGATGCTCAAGATCTGATAATCGATCACGCGCTTGGTTTGTTCCGCTGCGCGCCGGAGCAATTCTTCGACATCCAGAATAGCGCTGGTTTCGCGGCCCACTTCCGTCAACACGAGAAGGGTCTCCGTCTGCGCCTTCACTTGCTCAAACAGACGGGCATTTTCGATGGCGATTGCCAGGCGAGTGCCCAACAGCGTCAATATGTTTTGCTGGTCGCGCGTGAAGTAGTCGAGGTGCCTGCTCTGAATATCCAGCACCCCCACGCATTTCCCGCGCACAATCAGCGGCACCGCCAGCTCGGACCGCACGCTGTCGATCGCATTGATGTATCGGGGGTCCTTGGAAGTGTCGCTTACGCGCACGGAATGGCCAGTAGCTGCGGCCGTTCCCGTGATTCCCTGCCCCAAGGGGATGCGCAAATTTTCAGCCAACTCTCTGGGATAGCCGATGGCGAAACGATGCCGAAGATAGCTTCCGTCCCCTTCGATCATGAGCACGCCAAAGATTTCGTAGTCAATATGCCTCTTGATGAGCGCCGCCGCGCGCGCCAATACTTCGTCCAGGTCCAGCGAGGCATTCACTTCCTCGCCGATCTCGGCTAGCGTGGCGAGCACTTCTGTGGAGACTTCCGAGCCGCCGTTCAGCGCAGCGGCTATGATGTGTTCTTCTGTTGGATTCATGGACGGCAATTAGTATAGCAGGTGGCGGAGACAGAACTGCTTTACGGGGTGCGAATCGCCAACTCACTCATGGCGCTGATTGTTCTGCAGAAAGCTGCGTATCAAAACAACTTTAGGTATACCGCTGCTCGTTGTTCTGCCTCTTTGCAGCGCTCCCTAGCGTCAAGATGCCCACGTAAGGCAAATTGCGGTAGCGGTCCGAATAATCCAGGCCGTATCCCACGACAAATTCGTTGGGAATCGTGAAGCCCACGTAATCGGCACGCACGGGCGCAATCCGGCGTCCTACCTTGTCCAGCAGCACAGCAACTCTGAGGTGCTTCGGTTTGCGCTGCTGGAAAAGACGAAGCAGATATTGCAGCGTCATTCCCGTGTCCAGGATGTCTTCGACGACGATTACCGTTCGGCCTTCGATGCTGGAGTCCAGGTCGCGCGTAAGGCGCACTTGCCCGGAAGAATGCGTATCCTGTCCGTAGCTCGCCACCGCGATGAAATCAAAGGAAACGTCGCCGGGAATGTTCCGCGCGAGGTCGACAAGGAAGAACACTCCTCCCTTCAGCACGCTGACGAGGTGCAGCCGTTCTCCCGGAAAATCTCTGCGAATCTCTTTCGCGAGGACGCGGATTCTCCTCTGAATCCGGACCGCCGTGATCAGCACACGAACGCCAGCCTTTTGTCCGTGCCTGATTCTTTGTTTCGCCGCACTTGCTTCTGGCATCCCCGTTCCCTGCGTACGGAAACGCGACTCTACCGCACGCATGCCGCCAAGGCAAATCCCAAGGCTGTCATGGCGCAGTCCCGTGCGTGCTTTGGGGCCGCTTCGGGTGTGAGCGTCCAGCGAAATGGCAAATCCCAGGGCCGAGTTTTTCCACAGCCCTTAGCTTGGTCTTCATTTCACTCTTGTGATACAAGATAGGCCATTCACCGAGTCTAGTGCAGTGTAAAACAGGTGCGTGTGTTCATCAGCTTTGATACAAAGCTTTGACACAAACGGAAGCCACCCTTTCACCCCGCGGGACAGCGCCGAGTATGTACTTGCAGCGCATCGCTCCATGTGTTCTCTAGGAGGAATGTCCATGCGAGAAAATGAGACCGGATTCTTCCTTTTCAAGGCGTGCTTTGTGTCCATCGCGATGATCATGGCATTGTTCTTGTGTACGTCGGGGGGTTTTGCGCAATCCACTACGGACGGCGCCATCGGCGGCACGGTCACGGATGCTAGCGGTGCCGCAGTGCCGGGGGCCAAGGTGACGGTCAAAAGCCTTGGCACCAACGCTGAAGAGCTGGTCATGACCGACGACACCGGGTATTTTCGTGTCGGCAAGTTACCGCCCGCCGCGTACAGCGTTACCGTAAGTGCTCCGGGCTTTGCACCCTTCACCGTCGAGCGCGTAGTTGTTCAGGTCGGCAGCGTCACGGACGTGCCTGCAAAGCTGAACGTTGCCGCGGCGGGGGCGACGGTTGTGGTTACGGCCGAAATCCCGCAGATCAATACCAACTCCGCAGAATTCGCTCCCACTGTCGATCAGACGGCCATTGGCAACCTCCCCATCAACGGCGGCCGCTGGTCTAATTTCGTTCTTCTCACTCCCGGCGCAGTGAATGACGTCAACGGTTTTGGACTCATCAGCTTCCGCGGCATGAGCACACTGCTCAACAACAACACGGTGGACGGCGGCGACAATAATCAGGCCTTCTTTTCCGAAGAGCGCGGCCGCACGCGCATCGGCTATTCCAGCGCCAAGGCTGCCGTTCAGGAATTTCAGGTGAACACTTCGAACTACTCCGCAGAATACGGGCGGGCCGCCGGCGCTGTGGTCAACACGGTCACGAAGAGCGGCACGAATCAGTACTATGGCGAAGCGTATTTCTACGATCGCGATAATTCCTGGGGCGCCATCAATCCCTTTACCACCCTCACGAACAAGATCACGCTAGTCACCTCCCCTTATGCGCCGACCGACGTTCGCAAAATGTACGGTTTCGGTGTTGGCGGCCCCATCAAAAAAGACAGAATCTTTTTCTTTTTGGCCTTTGACCGCTACGACCGCAACTTCCCTGGGACCGCCAAAGCCACAACTCCCAGCGCCTTTTTCGCCCTTCCACTCGCGAACCTCACCACTGCTTACACCATGGACGGAACTACGAACTGTTTCCAAAGCAACGGAAATAGCAACATCAACACCGGCAACGCTAAGGCGGGCGTTCCGAACCCATTCACCACGGGCGCTACTGCCGTGCCCAACGGAGCCAACGTGGCCTCGGCCACCAGTGGAGCGTGCACGTTGGTAGGCAACCTCGGCTTGGGCAACGGGAACTACGCCGCGGGTCTTGCAGATTACACGAACGGACTCAGCGGGCTCACCAATGAAACAGGGCCCGTGCCGCGCAAGGGCCAGGCGACCATCTTCTTCCCCAAGATTGACTGGCAGATTAGTTCCAAAAACCACGCCACGGTCGAGGTGAATCGCACCCGTTGGTACTCCCCGGCCGGTATCCAAACCCAGGCCAGCAACACGTTTGGCGTCGCCAGTTTCGGCAACGACTACGTGAGAGACACCTGGGGCGTAGCCAAGCTCTACACTTCCTTCACTGCGACGCTCACGAATGAAGCTCGCTTCCAATACGGCCGCGATTTCGAATTCGAATTCGCCCAGCCGCCAACCTCTTACGAGCAGGCCAACTTCGTTACCTCACCGAACTTCCCGGGTTATACCAATCCCCTCGGTCTGCCTCCGGACGTCTTTATTACCAACGGCTTCGACATGGGCGTTCCCACTTTTCTGCAGCGACCGGCTTTCCCCGATGAACGCCGCACGCAATACGCGGACACCGTTTCGTGGTCCCACGGCAAGCATGCCATCAAATTCGGCGCGGACATTGCGCCCACCAATGACCTGAGCGAGAATCTGCGCCTTCAATATGGATCTTTCAGCTATAGTTCCGTCGCAAACTATCTGTCCGACCTGATCTCGCCCAATCACTGTGGCCCCACGCAGAGTTCTTCCTGTTACTCCAGCTACCAACAAGCCTTCGGTCCCCTCGGCTTCGCCTTCCATACCAACGACTTGGCCTTCTTTGCCGAAGATAGCTGGCGAATGTTGCCCCGGTTCACTCTTAATATCGGCCTCCGCTACGAATACGAAATGCTCCCCGGCGTTATTCTCCCGAATCCCGCGGTTCCGCAAACTCAGCAAATGCCCAGCGACAAAAACAATCTCGGTCCGCGCATCGGCTTTTTTGCCTGGGACGTTACTGGCAGTGATCACTCCGTCGCCTGAAAGGCGACGGCTTCTCGCGGCACGCATGAGGCGACATCCTCTACGTTATGCCGCGAACGCCCGATCCGGGCGCGTTGCAGTATGACTTGCGCGCTGACCACGTCACGAGGCGCCGACAACCCGCAAGCCGGGCATTCATGCCAACGCTCCGCAAGCGTCTTGGGCACGGCCGCTCCGCATACGCACACTTGGCTGGTTCCACGCGGATCCACCTTCACCAGCTCTCGCCCGGCGCTCGCAGCCTTGTA
>QHYJ01000242.1 GCA_003223255.1 Acidobacteriota bacterium
TGAACAATGAACCCGTCAGAGCGGCGCTCCCGTACTTTTGCGAGCGTGTCATTCGCGGCGTCAATGTTCTTATAGTAGTGAACGCCAATCTTCGCGCCGCATTCTGCCAACTTCAGTGCTATGGCCCTGCCAATCCCCCGAGAAGATCCCGTGATCAAGGCGTACTTGCCCCTCAGCGACATACCGTTTGGCCCTCCTTTATGCGAAAGTCAACATGACCAGACCCTGCTGACCGGCCGTCGGAAAAATGAAGCCGGGATTTCCAATTTGACTTCTCGGCCCGACCGATAACGTACACCCGCCCTCGTCAGCATACAATGCTCCATGAGTGCAGAGCCTGTCCGGAGGCGGAAAAATCGAAAACGCTGTTTACCAGGACTTAGCCTCGCCCAGAACCACAAGCACCACCAGACGGAATCAGTAGTACGTAAGCGTGCGGTTGCGCACAGTGGAATATTCGTTTGATTCAGAGCGGTGGACCACAGTTTGTTCGGTCCAGTTGCCGTATTGGTCGTATTCATAACGATACTCAATGATGTCCAGCTTCGGTGGTTTCGGAAGTGACGGTATGTTGGAAACTGTCTCGGGAATGAGCGTCCCGTGTTCGTCCATGGAGTATGCCACACCGACCGGGAAGGCCGTGTTGTCGGTGAGGGTTATCCGTTCTTCACTTTTATCGCCGTGTTCGTTGTAGCTGGTTGTCGTAACCGTATCGAGGGCAAAGTTGCGGTCCCGCACTTCCTTCACACGTCCTTGGGCATCGTAGGTGTACGTTTTCCCCGTGCCACTTCTTCCGCTCAGCATCGACTTCATTGCCTTATTCATCGCTTCAAGCTGTTTGTCATCGAGTTCTATCCTCTGTTCGGCGGAAAACTTATCAACCATCAGGAGCGCGGGATTTTCTTGGATTTGGTTTTCTTCCATAATTCGGCCATTCGCGTCGTAGGTGCGAACCATCCGGCTGACAATGCGTCCTTCAGCGTCGTGGACTTGTGCCTCGGTTGGCTTGTCGCTCTCCCCATAGATTGTAGTAACGTTGCCACCGGCGGGGACACCAAAGCTCGCCTGAGCAGCGTCCCAAGGAGAACCGCCGAACATGGAGTTTTGTCTACTCTGGAGGGTTTTCGGGTCGAAGGTTTGGACCGTTGTCTTGCGGCCCTGCTCGTCGTAGCGGAAGTCAGTCCGATTGCCCTTTTCAGGGCTATCTGTGATGGATAGGAGCCTTCCTGCATCATCGTAGGCATAGACCGACTCAGTGCCGGGCTCGCCCAGCTTGCCCGAGGCGGTTTTGACCAAGCGGCCCTCGGCGTCATAAGTCTGCGAGGTGACCCACTCTGTGCCGTCCGGTTGGACGGTGCGAGTTGTAAAAAGCTTTCCGTCCAGACTGTATTCCATCTTAGTCAAGAGTTTTTTGCTGTCGGGCATAGTGCTTTCGTAGACGCACATCTTGACCGGGCCGCGAAGCTCAGCTCTTTCACGATCTGACATATGGATACTCCGGCTGGCGGATGAGGGGCTTTGTGTTTCAGTGCTCTGGGAATTTGGGAGCGGGAACTCAGGCGCGCCCGAAGCGTCCTGCAGCGATAGGACGCACAGGAGAACGGCGGCGAGCGATAGCTGCAGACTCATTGTTGACCCCGCTGCCCAGCCACCGCGATTCTACCGCATAAGGCGCCGACAACCCAACCGGTCAATGCCGCCTCAACCCTGTATACTCCGGGTTTCAAACCACCGAAGAGCTTAGTATCCAAAAGAAACGTCCCGTCAAGGTGTTCACCGGGTTTGAGCAACACCGCTTCCTTGCTCATGCGCTCCCTGACTGTTTTTGGACCACCACCACCGCAGGAACCCCCATAGCCTGGCACAAAACGTTTCCCGGAGCTGTCCTCAAACCATGCCCACAGGTGAGGAGCCGCTGGGCAAGTCGCCTCCCACTCTCGCGGCACGAACAATGGCGCATTGCTGATGTTTTTCACACTGTATTTCACTGTGATTGACTCGCCAGCTTTCCAACTTGTCTGCACGGTAGAAATCTTGAATGAGAGATCGCTGGAAGGGACGAACGCTTCCTTCTGCGCAAGTATTGAGCTTGCGATTAGAAAAAGCTAAGACCAACCGGCAGGAAACATTTCAACGAGTTCACTTCCGTGCCTCTGTAGTCCGATGTGGTCGTGCATCAAAAGGCGACTGTATCATGTTTTTTCGCAAGTCCCCGATTTGTGGCGTTCCCGTCCATTTGACCAGGCTCCCTTTCGCGGCGGATTCCATGTGGGCGGATTCCATGTGGACGGGAACGCTGTTTCCCAGGCTCTTGGTCGTACGTCCCGACGCAATTACTTCAAATCTCTTGAAAACGCGTGCAGTCCGCGCACCACGTCGGTCTCGTTCGATAGAAAAACCAAGTGGCTCGCGCCCCACAGCTCGACCACCCGTGCGCCTCCGACGGCGCTATTGATTCTTTTTATCCGATTTTTAGTCATGCCGACATAGGTGCCAAAAACCGCCTCGATAATTATCCGCTCCGGGGGGGGCGCTCATATTGTTTTTCCGTATCTGGTCTTGGGGAAGTTCTGGATATCCCACGAACGCAAGCACAGGAACGCAAGCACAGGAACGCGAATCTGGGAGTAATCATGCTTGTGGTCGCCCCGCCATAATGGCTTCTGGTACAAACCCAGGTATTGCGTAATCCCCGACACTTCCATCGGGCTTTCGCGAAAACTCGCTGCGCAGTTCTGCTTCTGGGAACGCGATGCCTTGGGTGCGCAATTGCCAATCACGATAGCCTGCAAAGCTTCTCAGGTCGGCAGGTGAAGGTTCAGGCGGTCTGCGCATAGTCTCCGGCAATTTGCTGGTGACAGCATCGTAGTCGCCATTTGATCTAAGCGTAGCGGGCGCTGGGTTTATCATGCGGGCGAGAAGTTGACAAGTCACTCGGTGTCCTTACCGAAGACTCAATCGGCCGATTGGCGGAGAGGGCGTCGCGCATTCTGTGCCAAATCCACACTGGGATACCTAGGATACCCCTTGACACTCGACAGGAACCGATGGCACTCTCTTGTCGAATCCCGAGGGGAGAGATGAAGCAATCTACCGATCTTCTGCAAGGGACGCTCGACTTGCTGATCTTGAAGTCGCTGGCGCTTGCTCCCATGCACGGGTGGGGAATCGCTGAACGTATTCAACAGGTGTCGAAAGATGCGCTGCAAATTGGACAGGGGTCTTTATATCCTGCACTCCACAGATTGGAATACAAAGGTTGGATTAAGGCCGAGTGGGGTGTTTCTGAGAACAATCGACGTGCGAAATTCTATTCGCTCACTCAGACGGGCAAGAAGCAGTTACAGACTGAAATGGACAAGTGGGATCGTCTGACAAACGCAATAGCCCTCGTTCTACAGCGAGTCTAGCAGAAGACGAATGCTCACAGAATTTCTAGCACGTCTCCGCTTTCTGGTCACGCGGAAGGCTCCTCAGGAAGTAGATGAGGAACTGCGTTCTCACCTCGAACATCTGATCGAAACGAACATAGCCGCTGGCATGCCGCCTGATCAAGCGCGCAGAAACGCGGCAATCGCATTCGGAGGAGTTGATCAAACACTCGAAGCATGTCGCGAACAAGCGCCTGGATGGTTCATGGACACTGTCCTTCACGATGCGCGCTTTGGCTTCCGGATGCTGCGCAAGAGTCCAGGATTTACCGCCGTAGCTATCCTGACGCTAGCCCTCGGAATCGGTGTGAACACAGCAATATTTACCGTGATCCGTACGGTG
>QHYJ01000243.1 GCA_003223255.1 Acidobacteriota bacterium
TTTGCACTGCATGCGGTCTCATCGGCAAACGAGACCACGTTAGCGCCATGGAAATACTCAGGCTCGGACTGAGCCTTCAAGACGTAACGAAACCTGATGTAAGGGTATGCGTGTCTTGAGAAGCCGCCTCCTTCACGAGGCGGAGTATGTCACCTAGACAATCGCCAATACCGGAGCCATGCTTTCATCGGGCAGGGGCACTCCAGAGAAAATCGGCCCTTAGCCGCCCTTAGCCGAGCCAAGTTGTGCCGCAGATTCTACCTGCACCAAGCCACGAGCCCTCTCAGAGACGCTGAAAGAGTTTCAGGCTCATACCACCACGCCGAACGGGTGGCCGGCGCTTTTCAACGTCGCAATTTGGGTTGAGAGTGAGGAGCGATGTTCAGCGGCGCTTGCCCTGTGTGAAATCGATGGCGCTGATGGCGGCAATGCTTATGAGCATCAGGACAGCCGCGAGCAAGACGAATACAATCAAGGGAGTCTCCTGGTCTTGCCCTGGGTAATGCAATCGCATCGCCAGGCCCTAACAAGCTAAGTTTTCAATACTTTGCCCTGTGACAGCCGCAGTCGGAAGTTACGGCAGCGGCATACAAGCAGACACAAATTTCCTGCACCCGCTGTACTGGTACTGACCTCGAGTTGCGCTCAAGGGCCGTTATAAGCGTATCTTGGGGCGCGGCTAGCTCTTACTCAGCCGGATGGACCCGTCTCCGGTATGGATTGTCAGCGACTGGCCCCCGCCATTCATCTTCCCCCGCACCTCAGACCGGCTAAAAGTTCCTTCGACGGTCACCGGGATGCCGAGGCTGATGTGCCCATCGCCGGTAGTGGCATTGATGTCGGCTTGAAAGTCTGCAGGGAGGCTCAGGTCGACGCTGCCATCCCCCGTTCGGAGCGTCCAGGCGGTAGCCATCTTCGAGCCAGATAGCACCTTGGTATTCACGCTGCCATCCCCTGTCTTCACGTTCAGCGCCTCGAATCGACCGTCCAACCGGATATGGCCGTCACCAGAATCCGCTTCCACCTTGCCATCCAGGTTGCGAGCCTCAATCGAGCCATCACCCGTGCGGAGCTTGATGTCGCCCTTCAATGTATCTACGGTAATGCCGCCGTCGCTGGTATGCAGAGCAATGGTACCATCCAGAGAATTGGCCTTCACCGACCCATCGCCGGTATGGACATTCAAATTCCCGCTCAAACCGCTGGTCTCCACCGGCCCATCGCCTGTATCCACTTGCAGGTCGCCCTGTTGCGGCATGCGCACTTCGATGTGCAGGCGCCGATTGTGGCCCCTGCCGAAATTGATGCCCCAGTGGCCGGTCACGCGCGCAATAAGTTCAACCCTATCACCATCTTGGCGAGTGTCGACCCGCAGATTCCTGCCGAGTTCGTAGCCCTGATATTCCACCCGAAACTCAACCTGTTTGGCATTTCCAGCAGTGACCTGCACGCTGCCGTCATTGGTTTCCACGCGCACATTCGGTCTTCCAGCCACAGTAAACGACTTGGTGACTTCTTCGGCGCGCACCTGGGGCGCCGTAAGCCCAGCTGCCAGAATGGCCGCGCACGCTAATCCCAGCCGATAGCTGCCTGCCGGGCGTAAAAGTGCTTTCATATCTGTAATCCCTCGTAATGCTTGATACAGCGTTCTGTTGGTAGGTACGCAATTCGGAAACCAAATGTTCCTTTTAACGCTTCTTCCTAGCGTCTAGCCGGTACTCACTTAGTCCTTGATCCTTGAGTTCGTGTTTCCCCATGTTCGCTCGGGATGTTATTGGAGAAACAGATTTAGGCGGTGATCCCGAATTGCGAGTGCAGTTCCCTGGCTCCACGGTGCGTCACGCGCACTGCGCGCGTCTTGGGCCGTTGCGCAATCCACCCCAGCTCGCACAAGCGCAAGTAGAGCGCCGCGCCGAGCGCCCCCGCCAAGTGCGGCGTGCGCTCGGTCCAGTCCAGGCATTGTCGCGCAAACGCTCGGCGCCCGCCGCGCAGCAAGTCAACGTCTATTCCCATCTCCTCGAACCATCGTCCGCCCCGTGGTCCAACTTCGTAATCGCGTTCTCCGCACGCCGCAATAATCTTCGACGACTCCAAGGCCTTCCTCAACTCCACAGCCACTCGCCCCGCCAGATGGTCATAGCACGACCGCGCTGCCCGCAAGGCCAGCGCTTCCGGTCGGCGCGGAAGGCTCGACGCATTCGGCATTGTCGAAATCGTTCCAAGGGCCTCCAGCGCATGCCCCACTTCCGGGCCCGCGATGCGGTAGTAACGATGCCGACCTTCGCTTTGCACCCGAAGCAGCCCTCCATCCACGAGCTTGGAAAGATGCCCGCTCGCCGATTGCGCGGAAACACCGGCAATTATCGCCAGTTCTCCGGCAGGCAATGCATCACCATCCAGCAACGCCACGAGGATTCCCGCGCGCGCAGGCTCCGCCAGCAATTCGGCCACGAACGCAATCGGATATTTGATGTTCATGTGTTCAGTGTACCGCCGTCCCGGCAAGCATGTTTCACCCAAGAATGAAACATGCCTGCAGAGTTCCGGCGTAGCCTGGAAATCGCCCAGACACTTGAGCATCGAGAACGAAAAGAAAGGAAACACCCATGATTACGCTCTGTATTCGTTATGAAATCGACCAGAACAAACATTGTGACTTCGAGCAGTACGCTCGCGCCTGGCCCGAGCCCATCCGCCGCTGCGGAGGAGACTTGATCGGCTACTTCCTGCCCACCAAATTCGCCGGGCCGACAAATTCCGCGCTCGCCTTGATCAGCTTCCCGGATCTGACGGCCTACGAAAAATACCGTGGTGCCTTGATGAAGGATCATGCTGCTGTGGAGAATGTTGCGCGTGTCGAAAAGTCCGGCTGTATCCGCAACGAGGAGCGCTCCTTCGTCCGGCGCGTCTTGTAACGCCAACGTTGAAGCGAAAAAGCATTGAACTCCACATGTGCGCGGTCTATCATTCCTCCTCAATTCGTCTTCTTCGCGGGTAAAAAGCAACGGAGGTGAAAGGATGAGGAGACTTCTCACCGCTTCTCTTGTTGTAGGTCTGGTCGTCGGTTGCCTGTTGGTCGCCGGCGCTCCCGGGCAACAAAGCGAAAAAGAACTACGCGCCCTGGTGCCCAAGATTGTGGCGTCTTGGGAAACCTTCGACTTTGCCAAGATCGAACCGTATTACGCGGCGGACGAAGATCTGGCTTACTTCGACTTGGCTCCCCTCAAGTACAACAATTGGGCCGAGTATCGCGCCGGCGCTCAGAAGGGTCTCTTCGAGCCCAACAGCAGCCTCAAAGCCAAAATGAACGACGACCTCCGCATTCATTCTCACGGAAATCTTGCCTGGGCCACATTCACTTTCGGCGCGGACATCACCAGCAAACAAGGCCCGACAACGCACCTCGACGCGCGCTGGACCATGGTCCTCGAAAAGCGCGCCAAGGGCTGGATCGTCGTCCACGAACACGTTTCCGCCCCGCTGGGCGGCTCTTAGGGCTGTAACGCCCAGCCCGCCAGATGCACTATCTGAGTATGCGCCTTAGCATGACTTCCGACTCTGGCATTTTGTGACATTTTGTGCCGTTGACTTGCCAGACTGCCCGACCTAAGATGGCGGCAGTAGCGCAGCAGAGCAGGTCCTCCCTCATGATCGGCCAGACTCTCGGCCACTATCGCATCCTCGAGAAGGTGGCCGCGGGCGGAATGGGTGTCGTCTACCTCGCCCGCGACGAGCAGCTCGAACGGGACGTTGCCGTCAAAGTGCTGCCTTCCGGCACGCTCGCCGACGAGGCCGCTCGCCGCCATTTCCGCAAAGAAGCCACGGCCCTGGCCAAACTCAACCACCCCCATATTGAGACGGTCTACGACTTCGGTACCCAAGACGGCGCCGACTTTCTCGTCATGGAGTACGTTCCGGGCAAAACGCTGGCCGAAAGGCTTGCTAGCGGTGCCCTCCCGGAAAAGGAAATCCTCGAACTCGGAATTCAGATTTCCTCTGGGTTGGAGGAAGCTCACGACTGCGGCATTGTCCATCGTGATCTGAAGCCAGCCAACATTGCCATCACCGCGAAAGGCTACGCAAAAATTCTCGACTTTGGCCTGGCCAAATTGTTGCGCTCCGTGGAGGAGGGAACCACCGAGTTCATTGCCGACTCCCGGGCCGCCGCCGGCACTCTTCCTTACATGCCCCCCGAGCAGTTGAAGGGCGAGGGTGTCGACGGTCGCGCCGACATCTATACGGTCGGTGCCGTGCTTTATGAAATGGCTACGGCTCGTCGCGCCTTTCGCGAGGAACTCGCTTCGCGCCTCATCGACGCGATTCTTCACCAGCCCGCTGTTTCGCCTCGCGCGTTGAATCCCCGAATTTCACGTGGACTCGAAACCATCATCCTCAAGTGCCTCGATAAAGATCCCGACCGCCGTTATCAATCGGCCAAAGAGCTTCTTGTCGACCTGCGCCGCCTGCAGCTTGGTTCCTCGGCCGTTGGCGTTCGACCACTCACGCCCTCCCACTGGAAGCGAGTTTGGACGGGAATCAGTTATGCGATCGCTGGACTGCTGGCGCTCCTTGCACTTCTGGCTGGTCTGAACGTCGGGAGTTTGCGCAACCGCCTGCTAGGTCATACGCTGGCTACAAAGGTCTTTGCCAGCCAGGGCTGGATACTCATCGCCGACCCCGAGAATCTCACGGGACAGGAATTCTTTGACAAAACCCTGCGTGAAGGATTGACCATCGCGCTGCAACAATCGCATTACCTGAATGTGTTTCCGCAGTCGCGTCTTTTTGACACCCTCTCCCGCATGAAGAGGAAAGATGTAACCCACTTCGATGAAGCTTTGAGCCGTGAAATCTGCCAGCGCGAGAACGTCCAGGTCTTGCTGGCTAGCAGCATCCGTGGCAGCGGAGGTCGGTTTCAAATCACCGTTCGCGCCCTGAACCCTGCTACGGACGACTTGCTATTCGTCGAAAGCGAGCAATTTACTCGAAAGGAAGAGCTCTTTGATCGCGTCGATGCCCTGGCCAAGCGCGTGCGCAAGGATCTAGGGGAATCTTTCGCCGGTATCAGAAACAACAGTTTGCCCTTGGCGCAAGTGACCACGCGTTCGCTGGAAGCTCTCCAGCTCTACTCCCGCGCTACCGATGCGATGGCGCAAGGGGACGCGGACAACGCCCAGGCATTATTGCAAAGTGCTTTGGAATTGGATCCAGACTTTGCCATGGCCCATCGGCGATTGGCACGCCTCTATTATTCTGCGGGCAACCGCGAGCAGGAGCTCGAGCACCTGACGCGCGCGTACAACTTGCGCAAGACCGTGACGGACCGCGAGCAGCGCCTGATCGAAGAAAGCTACTACTCCGTTCGGGGACAGTATGAAAAAGCAGTGGAGAGCCTGGTCCTGTTGGTGAACCTCTATCCCGACGATCCGGATGCTCAATACGAGCTCGCTCTTGCTTACCTGTACTCCGGCAATGCCGCCAACGCCGAAAAATATTTGCGTCAGGTCTTGAAGCTCAATCCTTTCTCTGCTCCTGCTTACGATTACCTGGTCCGTGTTCTCGCCCGAAGAAATGAAAATGCGCAAGCTGTAGGGGCCTACCGGCAAGCGGAAACGCTGGGTCTGCAATCACCCAGTCTTCACTGGGGTTTGGGATTGGCCCTCCTGGGAGAGGGAAAAGAAAATGAAGCGACCGGCGAATTCACACGCATGCAAGAGGCCGGGGAAATGTACCAGAATATCGGCCGCCTGTACCTCGCCCGCACGGCCATTTACGAAGGCAAGCTTGCCTCGGCCACCGAGCAATTGAAGGCGGACATTCGTTATCAGACTCAGGCCAGCAAGTCCGCAGAGCTTCTGCGCCGCTACTTGCTCGCCCGAATTTTTGTCGAGCGGGGCATGACTGCCCCCGCGCGTAGTGAGTTAGAACTCATCCTATCCGCCGGCGAGCCAGAAGCTTTGCAGGCGGAAGACCTGCGAAGGGCCGGCACGCTGTACGCCCGGATGGGCGATGTTAAATCGGCCGAAGGTGTGCTGCACAAGTTGGAACTTCTTGAGTTAAACTTGCCCACCTCCTTCAACAAGAGCTGCCTCCAAAATCTGGCAGGCGAGATGGCTTTGGCTCAAGGAAGGTTCGGGCAGGCAGTCGAGTCGTTCTCGGCGGCCGTGACGGAGTATCCGCAATATGCCTCGCACGAGGGTTTGGCGCGTGCCTATCAGGCCCAGCATGATTGGGACCGAGCAATTGCCGCCTGGCGGCAGGTCCTGGGTGACCGCGGAGAAATCCTCCAGGATTCTTTCCCCGCAGAATGGGTCGTGGCTCATCTAGAGCTTGGTCGCGTCTACCGCAGCCAGAATGATTTGGCCAAGGCGCGGAGCGAATACGAGGAGTTCTTCCGAATCTGGCAAAACGCTGATGAGCTGCTAGTTCGCCAGCAGGCACTTCACGAATGGCGGGAAATGGCGGGCAAGAAGTAATATCCCTGGCTTAGGCTCCGGGTCCCCGATAGAAAGCATTGACGAAAAACGGAGGATGCCATGAAGGTATGCATGCTTTCCCTATTGTTCTGTCCTTGGCCCTGCAGATCTACTATCGAAGCTTCAGACGTGCTCTTCTATGCGGTGGTGTCGCTTATCGTCGGAGTAATCATCGGGTATTATTGGGGTCGCGGAGCACGACAAACAGCTGGACCTCGCTAGCGATTCGTTTTTGCCGCGTGCTTCTTGCTCGCAGCCCCCGGTTTCGGCCGCAGCGCCGCGAGGAATTCGTCGCAGGGCAGTGTATTAATCACATTCTTCTTCTCAAGCCAGCCCCGCCGCGCCATGGTCACGCCGTAGCGAAGGAACGCAAGATTCGTGGTCGTGTGCGCATCCGTGGAGATGACCACTTTCACGGCGCGTTCCTTGCACATCCGCAAATACACATCCTTCAAGTCCAGCCGATCCGGATAGGAGTTGCATTCCATCGCCACGCCGTGTTTTGCGCAGGCGTCCAGCACTTTTTCCATATCGTAGTCGAACGGATCGCGGCGCAGCAGCAGCCGCCCGGTGGGATGGGCGATGATCTGCGTATAAGGATTTTCGATCGCCGCAAGAATCCGCTCCGTCATCGCCGCGCGGTCCAGATTCATATACGAGTGCACCGAGCACACCACCACATCCAGCTGCGCGAGAATTTCTTCGGAGTAATCCAGCTCGCCATCTTTCAGAATGTCCACTTCCGCGCCCGCAAGCACGCGAATTCCCAACTGTTTTTCGCTGAGCCCGTGAATCTTCTTGACGTGCGCCGCGGCGCGCTTCTCGTCCAGTCCGTTCGCCACCGTCACCGCTTTCGAATGGTCTGTAATGGCAATGTACTGGTGTCCCAGCTTCCGCGCTGCCTCGGCCATTTCTTCGATCGAATTTTTCCCGTCGCTCGCCGTCGAGTGCATCTGCAAATCACCCTTGATGTCTTTCAGCGTCAGCAGGTGCGGCAATTTGTGCTGTTCCGCAGCGTCAATCTCTCCCGTGTTTTCGCGCAGCTCCGGTGGGATGTAATCCAGCTTGAGCTTCGCGTAAATTTCTTCTTCTGTGCGCCCCGCCACGCGTCGCCCGCTTTGGCGCCCTTCCTCTTGTAGTGGCCGGTCTTTAGACCGGTTCTTCTCGGCTGTTCCCCTGGCCCCCCTGTCGCCGCCTTTCTCGCCACTCGCCACTCGCCACTCGCCACTTTCTTCTTCCAGCGTCGCCAGCGCATATTCATTCAGCGTGAGCCCCATGTCGTTCGCGCGCCCGCGCAGCGCCACGTTGTGTTCCTTCGAGCCCGTGAAATACATCAGCGCCGCGCCAAAGTTCTCCTTCTCCAGCAGCCGGACGTCCACCTGCAATCCATTCGTCAGCGTGAAGCTGACTTTGTTCTCGCCATGCGCCAGCTTCTGGTCGATGTCCGGAAATTTCAGGATGTGCTCCGCGAGCGTGTCCACGTGTTTCTGCGAAGTGAATCCATCCGCGAGCGTAACCAGCAGATCCAGATCGCCAACGGTTTCCTTCCCGCGCCGCAGCGAACCTGCAGGCGTCACCGAATCCACAGCTTTTCCCGCTTTCTTGATATGCTCCGCAAGCGTCAGCGCCGCCGCTTCCGCCGTGCTGATCAGGAACCGTCCCGTGGACTTCTTAAAAACTTCCACGGCCTTCAAAATATTTTGTTCGCTCTTCTCGCCAAAGCCCGGCAGGTCCCGCAGCTTCTGCTCCCTGGCAAGCCTTTCCACGTCCGCAACCGTGGCCGCTTTGAAGTTCGACCACAGGAACGCCACTTTCTTTGGCCCCAGCGACTGCAGTTGCAGCACGTCCAGAATCGTCGGCGGATATTTCTTCAGCAGCTTCTTTCGCAGCGAGTAGTCCCCGGTCTTTACGATTTCCCGGAGATGTTCGACCATCCGCTCGCCGATTCCCGGCAACTCCTCCAGCTTTTCCGGCTCTTTGACCAGTTGCTCGATCGATTCCGGCAAGCTGTCAATCAGCTCCGCCGCCTTCTCGTAACTGCGGTAGCGCCCAATGATCGCGCCATCAATTTCCAGTAGCTGCGCCGTATCCCGCAAAATCCGCGCAATTTGCTTGTTGTCCATAGCGGCCCATTATAATCCCGGCTGAGTTCCTTTGTAGGGTCGCAGCCTGCCTGCGGTAGTCAGCACTGCTGCGCCCGCCGCGCCGAGGGGCGGCTCCGTTCTGGGCGTTTCGGGGGGAACGCTGCGTTTCTTTTTTTATCAGCTGTCAACTGTCGGCCATCAGCTTCTTCTCTGTGCCCTCAGTGCTCCAGCTTCTGTGTTCTCTGTGTTGAGTCTTTTTCCTTGGTTTTGATTGTCGACTTTCGTCTGTCGGCTGTTAGCTTCTTTTCTCGCCACTTCTTCTTCCCCTTGAAAACAACCTTCGAATTGGCGTAAACGTGGTGAGCGTAGAAGTGAACGGTACGCTGTCTCAGAACGAAGTGTACGCCGTGAGTGGAAATTTCTACTCCGAATTGGGCGCCACTCCCTTGTTCGGGCGATTGCTAACGCCCGAAGGCGCAGACCCCCACAGCGGCTCGACGCAGCAGGTTGCCGTCCTCAGCTATGAATTCTGGCGGGGCCGCTTCGGCGGCGTGCCGGGCGCCATTGGCAAGCAAATCCGCATTGAAGGCACTCCCTTCACGATTATTGGCGTCACGCACAAGTGGTTCACAGGGATGAGCATCGGCGAGCCGCCGGAAATCACGATTCCGATCACAGCCGAGCCGCTGATCCTGCCCGGCGTATTCAAGAGCATCGACGACCGCTCACTGCTCTGGGTGATGGTGACAGGGCGGCTCAAGGACGGAGTCACGATCGACCAGGCTCATACGCAGCTCCAGTCGTTCTGGCCCGACCTGCTGGCCGCCACCGCTTCGTCGCCGACGCCCGGTCTGCGACGGCAGAGATTCCTTTCGATGGGCCTGGATGTGTCGGTGGCTCGTACGGGCGTGGCTCCCGAGTTGCGCGCGCAATTCACGCGCCCGCTTTATCTGCTGCTGGGCATTGTGGGGTTGATCCTTCTTGTAGCATGCGTCAATCTCGCGAACTTGATGTTGGCGCGGGCGGCTGCGCGCGCACAGGAAATGAGCATGCGCGTCGCCCTCGGAGCGAGCCGCTGGCAATTGGCGGGCCAAGTGTTGACGGAGAGTTTGGTGCTTTCTCTAGGAGGCGCGCTGTTGGGGGTCGCATTCGCCTACTGGGGAAGCCGCTTGCTGGTAAGCCTGATGACGGAGGATGCGCTCACAAGGGTCACGCTCGACCTGCGCCCCGACTTACGCGTTCTCGGGGTCACGATGGCGGCGGCAATCCTGACCGGCGTGCTGTTTGGACTGGCTCCGGGATGGCGCAGTGCCCGCGAGGATCCGGCCGCGGTTCTGCAGCACAACACGCGGAGTTTGGCGAGCGGAGGGAACCGGCTGAGCCAGGCCTTGATGGTCGCGCAAGTTTCGCTTTCGCTGGTCCTGCTGCTCGGCGCGGGTCTTTTGGTGAAGAGTTTCCAAAAGCTACATTCGCTTGACTTGGGTTTTGCCAAAGACAGGTTGCTCGAAGTGAGCGTACATGGAAGGCCGGAAGGTCACGCGAAGGCAGACGCCCGCGCTTATCACCAGCAACTAATGGAGCGAATCACGAGACTCCCGGGAGTGCGGGCGGTCGGATTCGCAGAAGGCTTGTTACCCAGCCCGGAAGGTTGGCACGATGCGGTCTCGGCAGCGACTAGCGACTGGAGCCGGGCGAGGGACGTGATGGCAGACACGGCGCTGGTCTCTCCCGACTTCTTTCGGACAATGGGGATTCCTTTGCTTCGGGGCCGCGGGTTCGATTGGACAGACGATGAGCAGCATCCACCGGTTGCGATCGTCAGCCGAAGCCTAGGCGAGCGGCTTTTCCCAAACGGCGACGCGATTGGGCAAAGGATTCGCTTTGGGGTCATGCCGGACCTGCAAGCTCTGCAAATCGTGGGCATGGCAAGGGATGCGCGGATTTTTCGTGTACGCGAAACGGCTGCGCCTGTCCTCTTTATTCCTTGTCTTCAGCACCCGAACTGGGCAGACTGGAGCACTGTTTTCGTGAGAACGAGCGAGGATCCTGAAAACGTCGCGACAGGGGTGAGAAAAGAAATCGAATCTCTGGGACATGAGTATGTTCTTCGCACGAAAACGGTTGAACAGGTAACGGGCGAGTTGCTTGTGTCCGAACGCGTGGACGCCATGTTGTGCAGCTTTTTCGCGGGTTTGGCGCTGCTGCTGGGGTCCATTGGGCTGTATGGATTGATGTCTTATGGTGTCACGCGTCGCACGCGCGAAATCGGCGTTCGCGTCGCCCTGGGCGCCCAGCAGGGAAGTGTTCGTTGGATGATTTTGCGCGAAACTCTAACGCTAACGCTCTTCGGCATCGCCATTGGCATTCCTTCCGGCCTTGCCGCCACTCGCCTCATCGCCAGCATGCTCTTCGGTCTCTCTCCCGGCGACTTTTCGACCCTCGCTACAGCATGCCTCTTGCTTCTCGCCGTCGCCTTTTTCGCAGGCTATCTCCCCGCTCGCCGCGCCTCCTCCATCGACCCCATCCTCGCCCTTCGCACCGAATAGAGAGCCGGCATTGAGACACAATCATATGAAGTGCGGCGGCTTGCCGCCGGTTTTCTTCGCAGCGCGCGTTGCAAAGTATTCGGCGGGGCTCAACACAGATAAAGGACCAACGTTCACTCATTCCGAAAGAAAACACGACGGTCGACTCCCTTCGTGTCCCAATAAAAACGGCCGGCAGGAGGAGTCAGGCTGCCGGCCAGTTTTCTTTTAGCGCAGATCCTTAACCGCCGTCTTTCGAGACGTTGGCGGCCTGGGGACCTTTAGGCCCTTGAACAATCTCAAATTCGACCGGATCTCCCTCCTGCAAGGTGCGATACCCGTCGCCCGCGATCGCCGAATAGTGTACGAACACATCCGGGCCGTCGTCACGACCGATGAATCCGTAGCCCTTGGAATTATTAAACCACTTTACGTTTCCTTTCATCACTCCGCTTGACCTCCTGACTATACTTTAGGCTAGTCCCCTTCTCCCTGGTGCCGGAGCCGCTTGCGCTCCAGCGCCTCTGGGTACCAAAGTGTCGGGAAAATGAATTGCATCACACAGCACGTGCCGACAGCATTCCTTATCCGGAAAGATAACGCAGATAGTATAAGACCCCCGCGATGGTCTTGGCGTCCCGCAACTTTTTCTTGCGCAGCATCCCGTCCAATTGCTTATGCGTGTAAGGCCGCGCCACAATCTTCTCGTCGTCTTCCGGTGTCGCCTTCCCGGGTGTCAAACCCTCCGCCAGCAGCAAAAACATTTTTTCTTCCAGAAAGCCCGGTGTGGGAAAAAACTCCAGAAAAATCCTGAACCGCTTTGCGCTGAAGCCCGTTTCTTCTTTCAATTCCCGCGCTGCCGCTTGCAGCGGCGTTTCTCCTTCATCGATCCGCCCCGCCACCAACTCCCACAAGTATTGCCTTGCGGCATATCGGTATTGTTGAATGAGCAGAACTCTTTCGTCCGGCAGCACCGGGAGCACCACCACGGAACCGGGGTGCGTAATCATTTCGCGGGTCGTTCGAACGCCGCTCGGCTCGATCACTTCATCGCGCCGAATCCCAAACACGTTTCCTTCGTAAACGATCTGGCTGCTCAGCACCTGCGCTTTCTTTCCCTGACCTTCTTCTGAAAGCTTTTTCATTTTTCCTCGCCTCATCATTTGACGCACATCATATCGTGAAACCTCGAATCTTCACCGTTGTAACGGGGCGCGCTCCCGGTCTGTTCTCTGCGCTGACTCTGCGTCCTTTGCGCCCCTGCGTCATCTTTTCTTTTTGCGCGCGTTGGCCTCTCGCCGCCGTGTTGTCTCGCCTCTCCCTCTGCTCGCATCTCTCTATTAGTCGCCAACCACGGATTACTCCTTATCTGCTAACATCTTGCCCATGCAGATCAACACCATCATCGTTGACGACGAGAAGCCCGCCCGCGAAGAATTGGCCTATCTGCTCAAGGGCTTTCCCGAAATCAACGTCATCGGTCAGGGCCGCAACGGCGTAGACGCGGTCAACCTCATCAAAGAACATTCTCCCGACTTGGTCTTCCTTGATGTGCAGATGCCGGGTTTGGACGGCTTTGGCGTTTTAAAAAAACTTGTGGAACGCAAAATGAAAGTTCCACACGTGGTTTTTGCGACGGCGTTTGATCATTACGCGGTACAGGCCTTCGATGTAAATGCGGTCGATTATGTTTTGAAACCGTTTGACAAGGCGCGCATTTCGAAAGCCATCCAACGCGCGCGCCGAGAAATTGAAGCGCAGACCAGTCCCACCGAGCGGCTCGAGCAACTCGTGAGCCAGCTTGGCAGTTCGAAACAAGGATCCCCGCAGCCGGTGCGCTTGCTGGTGAAATCGCAGCAGCGCCTGCTGCTGGTGGACGCCGAAGATTTGATCTGGGCTTCCATTCACGAAGGCGACATCACCGTGATGGCCAAAGACGTGGAAGGCACTTCGAATTACCGCACGCTGGAGGAACTAAGCGCCGCGCTCGAGTCCGATTCCTTCTGGCGTCCGCATCGCTCCTTCCTGGTGAACATCCATCACATCAAGGAAGTGGTGCCGTGGTTCAAGTCCAGCTTTATGCTCAAAATGAGCGACAAAAAGCAAACCGAAATTCCCGTCAGCCGCGCGCAAATCAAGCGCATGCGCGAACTCTTCAAGCTGTAGATCAAGTCCCTTCCATGAATCTGCTCGGCACAATCCTCGTTTACGCCGGTCTCCTCTTTTTTCTTGCTGGCGGCCTTTCCATTCTCCGGCCTTTGACATTCCTCAACATTTGGACCCGTTTGCAGGGTTTGATGCTGGTTGTGGGCGGTGTCGTGGTGTTTCTGATTGGCGCGAAGTTGCCGGCGAAGGCGCAGAGAATCGAAACTCCGTTCACACATCTGGATGAATTTGTGCCGACCTACCAGTTCGACGAGTTCCATACCATTCGAATCAAGGCGCCGCGCGAACGCGTCTATGCTGCGGTTGGCAACGTGACCGCGGATGAGATTACCTTGTTCCGCACGCTGACGTGGATTCGGCGGCTCGGCCAGGCAGGGCGGGAAAGCATTCTGAATCCGCCGCCCAGCGAACCCATTCTGGCGGTGGCGCTGCGAACGAGTTTCCTGAAGCTCGCGGAAGAGCCCATCCCAAGGGAACGCAGCTGAAGAAGGACCCTGCGCCGGAGGATTTCAAGGCACTTCGCTCTCCGGGCTTCGCGGTTGCGGCCATCAACTTTCGTGTGGAAGACGCGACGCATGGAGAAACTGTTTTGACCACGGAGACGCGCGTCTACACAACCGAGGCATCGGTACTAAAAAAGTTTGGTGCCTATTGGCGTGTGATCTATCCGGGCAGCGCTTTAATCCGAGTGATGTGGTTGCGCGCGATTCGGAATCGCGCAGAACGGATGCCCGGTAATACCTAACTTAACTTATGGTAGTTTCTGGCAGGAGGTTCCCATGATCCGAGCGCGCGCGCTCCAGGTCGTTTTGGTGTTGGTGGGGTTGGTCTTTACGGCTGCCGTCTATCCCGTGGCGATGGATTTATGGCGCGGGGATGCGTCGGATACCGGTGACACGATGATGATGAGCCTCTATTTCACCCTGGGGATTTTCCTGTTGCTTGCGGTGTGCAATCCGTCGGCGCACCGCAGCGTGATCGCTTTTGCCGCGTGGTCGAGCTTTGCTCATGCAGTGGTCATGTCGGCGCTTGGATTCCAGCCTAAGTTTGTGAGCGAACGCGCGGGATTTTGGGGTGGCTCCGCAGTGCTCGTAGTCATCGGCGTAATCCTGATCGCGCTGGCTCCGCCAAAGCCGTCGCGGGAACTGGCCTCCGCACCGGTAGCGTAGCGCAAGCCAGCGCCTGCCGAACTCTTCAAGCTGTGACGTTGTGACCGGTGACTCATGACTTGTGGACAAGATGGTCGCCGCAAGCCTTTGTAGGGACGGCGTGCTGGTTCACTTTCTCCGCTTTGAGCTTCGGGGGAAGGGGTGGAAGGCGCGGCTTGTTGCGTTTCGTTTCTCTGTGACCTCTGTGCTCCGGCCTCTGTGTTACGTCTTTTCTTCTATTCACTGCTGCGCTTTACCCGCTGCTCGCCATAGATTCGTCCGCAGGGGACGGTCGCCTTTAGGTGACAGGGGAATGCGGCCTTCTTTTGCATATTCGTTCGTCTTCGCTTTTTGTTTGCCTTAGGCCTATGCTCTTTGTATACTCCTGCTTATGCGCGCCGCCTACAAATACCGCCTGTACTCCAACCAA
>QHYJ01000241.1 GCA_003223255.1 Acidobacteriota bacterium
AGAACCAAGCCCCGGATGCGCGTCCTTTGATTAGAAGCCTTCATAAAGCCCTCCTTACGCCGGCAGGCGATGAAGTCGGCCAGTAATATACACCCGGCGTGCTGAAGGTTCTCTGGCGAATTGTTACGGGAACCGATTGTACGTCGCGCCGTATCCGGTCGGAGTGAACGATGAGATCCCGCGAAACGCCCTGTAATTGCGAAACACCGAATGATTTCTTTGGAAGAGTTGGCGAGGTCGACTAATACCACAGCGAGCGCGAGTCTTTGACAAATCAGGCAGCCACCGGGGTCTGATAAGGGCTCGACAGTGTGGTTGCCATCGAAACGAGTGGAGATTGGCTGGTGGTCGTGACGTGGGCGTATCCGGCGTTTGCCCTTCCAGTGAGTTATGCGTGCGATGTTTGTTGAAGTAGGTCGTGAAATCGAGCAGCTTGTTTTCGAGGTCTGCCGTCGTCCAGAACAACATGTGATCCAAGTATTCCCGCCGCAGGGTGCCGATCACAGGTCATGGTGGAGCTTGAGGAGAGTTGAGGCGCAGCTCGTCGGAGGTCCAGGATTCATCGGTGACGGTCAACGGCTGGTCGTTGTGAATACCGCCGGCTGGGATGAATGTGGAGACGCGGCACCCATGCGTCAAAATCCCCTGGACCGTGCGCTCGCCTAGGTCTTCGATTTTCTGGGTTTCGCCGTTCGGATATGAACGCCCCTTTCTCTCGCTGGCAGGCGTCTAGCACTGGCGGTCTTGCTCCTACAGGGCCAGGGCGTAGTGCGGTCTTCATGACAATTTTCGAATCGGGGATGGCGTCCGTCTCGTCGGTCCATTGCATGACGGTCATGGCAACGGGATCGGAAATGGAAACGGTATGCCCCGTAAAGGTGTTACAGTCTTGTTTCGAGCCTTTGGCCGTTTGCGCCCCCCCAACTGAAGTGCCGCCAGATTCGCGGAGCTCGGAGGGAGTTTCCAACTTTGCCCAACTCGCATCCGCCGGTTGTCCAGATTTCACTGGACTTCACGAATATCGCAGAGGCGCTGCAAACGGCGCGCATCGCCGTCGAGGCGGGCCTGGATTGGCTTGAAGCTGAAACGCCCTTGCTTGTTGCGGAGGGCTTGCACGGCGTGCGCGCCTTGCGGCTCGCTTTCCCGCAGCACCCGATCGTCGCCGACCTCAAGACAATGGATGGCGGCTATCTTGAGGCGGAGATGATGGCCAGGGCAGGCGCCACGCATGTGGTGGTCATGGCCCGCGCACACGAGGAGACGATCAAGGCTGTGGTCCGAGCCGTCCGGGATCGCGGCATCAAAGTGATGGGCGACAACCTGGCGTGTGAAGACAAGATCTCGGCGAGCCGGAGGATGGAAGAGTTAGGAGTGGATTACATCGTGCATCACACTGGTTATGACGAGCGCAACGGGTTCGCGACGGCCGGGCGGGGCCGACTTAGCCCGCTTGCGGACCTCGATGCGGTGGTGAACGCGGTCGGGATTCCGGTGCAAGCGGTCGGTGGACTTACTCTGGAAGAGGCAGTGCAAATGCCCAAGCGCGGCGCTCCGCTGGTTGTGATTGGCGCGCCGCTCGCCGTGGACGCGCATTCCTTCCGAACCGCTGCCGGCGACTTGAAGACGGTATTGAGTGAGATTACGCGGAGGATTCGGGAATGACGGAGATGATGACCGGCTTGGTGCACTACGCCCTCGCGCCGCTTTCCGTCGAGTTGCGGGAGATGCCCGTATCGGAAATCGACGAAGAGGAGGTGTTGTTGCGTGTGGGCGCCGTCGGAGTCTGCGGAAGCGACATCCATCAGTATCACAACTCGCAGAGCTGGCCAGTGCGCGTGCCTGTCGTGCTCGGCCATGAGTTTTGCGGCACAGTTGCGCGAGTGGGGCGGCGGGTAAAAGGATTTCGTGAGGGAGACCGCGTCGTTTCGGAGACCGCCGCGTCAATCTGCGGCGAGTGCATCTATTGCCGCGCCGGGGAATACAATCTGTGCCCCAAACGTTCGGGGTTCGGCTCGGGGACGCATGGAGCGATGGCTAACTACGTCTGCGTGCCAGCCCGCTGCCTGCACAACATACCGGACACGCTTCCCTTTGCGCGCGCCGCGCTGACCGAGCCTTGTTGTGTCGCCTATAACGCCGTGGCCGTGAAGAGCCAGATTCGACCTGGGGACACTGTAGTTGTAATAGGCCCCGGCCCTATCGGTCTCCTTTGCGCCGAGATGGCCCGGCAGGCCGGCGCAGGAACGTTGCTTGTCGCCGGAACGTCGCGGGATGCGTCGCGGCTCGGGGTGGCACGAGTGCTTGGCGCCACACAGACCGTGGACGTTCAGAATGTGAACATGAGGGAATCCGTGAGCGGGATTGGGGACGGACTTGGCGCCGACTTGGTGATTGATGCGGCGGGCGCATCGGCGGCGCTCCAGGTCGCGCTCGAAATTGTGCGTCCGGGCGGGCAAATCACCAAAGTGGGGTGGGGGCCCCAGCCGCTGAATTTTTCCCTTGACCCCCTCGTCCAAAAGGCCGTGCGACTTCAGGGGAGCTTCAGCCACACATTCAAGAATTGGGAAAAAGTCGTGGCCATGCTGGGCGCCGGACAGATCAATCTCGGGCCAATCATCAGTCAGGTGGCGGCGCTCGATCGCTGGAAGGATTGTTTCGAGGGGATGTACGTGGGCAAATACGTGAAAGCTGTGTTGCAGCCCAACTGATTCGTGCGGCAGGGCTAAGGCGAAGAGCGAGTGACGATACCTCGTCCCCGTGCTAGTTGAGGGGCCGCGTTTATGCCAAGACTGAGCGTTTTTCCCAAATGCTACATGTATGAGCTGTGCGCCACCCGGACGATGACGCTCTTGGATTGGATCGAGCTGGCCGCGGCGCTTGGCGTCGACGGTGTGGAAATGTACCCGGCATTCTTCGAGAGCTTTGAGCCGCAGTACCTCGGATGCGTGAGGAGGCAATTGGTGAAGCACCGGCTGGATGCTCCGATGATGTGCGCGTCGCCTGATTTCACTACTCCAGACGAGCAGGCCCGCCAGGCTGAAATCGAGCGAGAGAAACAGTTGATCGACGTCACGGCTGAACTGGGCGGGACGTTTTGCCGAGTATTGTCCGGTCAACGGCGCGAAGGGGTATCGCGGGCCGCGGGAGTGCGCTGGACGGTTGACGCCATCCGGTCGCTGCTCGATCACGCCGCCTCACGGAAAGTCGTCCTTAACATGGAGAACCATTACAAGGACGGTTTCTGGCGCTATCCCGAGTTCGCGCAGGATCTGGACATCTTCCAGGAAATCATCACGCAGATTGATTCGCCCTGGTTTGGAATCAACTATGATCCATCGAATGCGATCCTCGCAGGGGAGGACCCACTCAAGGTGCTAGAGGCGGTCCGAGGCCGGGTCGTGACGATGCATGCATCGGACAGGTACGTGGCCAGCGGGACCTTGGAGGAGCTGAAGCGGCAGGAGGGAATAACCGGCTACGCCAAGAATCTGAAGCACGGAGTGATCGGAATGGGATTGAATGATTACGATCAGATTTTTTCGAGGCTGAAAGCGGAGGGGTTCGATGGATGGATCTCCATCGAAGACGGCGTAAACGGCATGGGTGAACTGAAAGAATCGGTCCGCTTCCTGCGAGCAAAGATCGCGGAGCATTTTTGAGCATCGTTTTGAACACCGCTCGCTTAGAGAATCGCATTGCCGTAATTACCGGCTCCGCCGCGGGGATGGGCGAAGGGATCGCGCGAGTGTTCGCAAACGAAGGCGGAACGGTGGTGGTTTCGGATAAAGACAAGGTGAACGGAGCAGCCGTTGCAGCCAGCATCGAGAAGGAAGGCGGGCGAGCCATATTCCAGCGGGCTGACGTGCGTGTCGAGGCAGACTGCCGCGCGCTCATCGCGCGGGCGGTCGAGATCTACGGGCGCATCGACGTGCTGGTCAATAATGCAGCGATCAACCCACGCGGGAGCATCGAGAATACTACAGCGGAGATGTGGGACGAGGTTTTTGCCACGAATGTGCGCAGTGCCTTTTTCTGTATGCGTGAAGCGGTTGCTTACATGAAACAGCAGCGACGCGGATCCATCATCAACATCGGATCCGTCAATGCGTATATCGGAGAGCCGAAGCTGATGGCTTATTCCGCATCCAAGGGCGCGCTGATGACGCTCACGAAGAACACCGCGAGCTACCTCAGCGAGTATCGCATCCGCGTGAACCAGATCAATCCCGGGTGGACGCTTACTCCTAACGAGCACCGGGTGAAAATCGAGGAAGGCAGGGGCGAAAACTGGGTGGATCAGGCCATACGCACGCGGCCGTTTGGCCGTTTGCTGTTTCCCCGTGACATTGCGTTAGCTGCCCTGTATTTTGCGAGCGACGAGAGCGCGTGTATAACCGGGTCCGTGCTGGATCTGGAGCAGTATCCGGTCGGGGCTCCGCCGAACTGGTAGGGGCAGTCGAGCGAAGGAGGAAAGGAGACGCAGGGGTGAACACACAAGCGGTCAAGCAGGGGAATGGCATCTTATCCGCTGGCAAGCGACGGCGTCTGTTCATTGCCAGTTGCTTTGCGTTGGTAACCACGGCCATGGTCTTTTCCATTCGCGCCGCCATCTTGGATGATCTGGGCGCATACTTTCACGTGAACAAAGAGCTGGTGGGCATATTTGCCGGCAAGGCGTTTCTCGGATTTGCGGCCGCCATAGTCATCGGCGGCCCGCTCTGCGACGCCCTCGGGATGAGGTCGCTTCTGAGTATTGCTTGCTTGTTGCACATCGCCGGCGTTTCGCTGACCATCTTTGCGCCCAGTTACAGCGTGCTGAAATTGGCTACGTTCATCGTTGGATTGGGCAATGGCCTGGTAGAAGGAGTCATCAATCCGCTGATTGCAACCGTCTATGCCGAGGAGAAAACCCACAAGCTGAATATGCTCCACGCGTGGTGGCCGGGGGGCTTGATCATCGGCGGCCTAGCTGCGTATGCCCTCACTGCGCTGAACATCGGATGGAAGATCAAGATGGGGATCATTTTGATCCCGGCTGTGGTCTATGGAGTAATGGCGTTGGGGCAGAAGTTCCCGGCAACCGAGCGAGTCGCCTCCGGCGTCTCCGCGGCAGAGATGTTTCGGGAAGGGTTGCGGCCGATGTTCCTATTATTGGCTTTTTGCATGGTGCTGACAGCAACCACGGAACTGGCGCCAAACCAGTGGATGGAGTCGGTGCTGTGGAACATTGCGCATACCCCGGGAATTCTCGTGCTGGTGTACATCAGCGGGCTAATGTTCGTGCTGCGATTTTTCGCCGGCCCGATCGCGCATAAAGTCTCTCCCGTGGGCTTGATCCTCGGCTGTGCGGCTCTCGCGAGCGCCGGTCTGTTCGCCCTGAGTTACGCGCATAACGCCCTAACAGCGTTTGCGGCGGCGACGGTCTTCGGCATCGGCGTGTGCTACTTCTGGCCGACGATGTTAGGCATCACGAGCGAACAGTTCCCCAAGGGCGGAGCGCTGTTGCTGGGAGTGATGGGTGCGATCGGAAATGTAGCAGTAGACCAGGCCTTGCCGTTGATGGGAAGGATCTACGACGAGCGCGGTGCGGCCCAAGCGTTCCGTTACACGACGATTGCGCCAATCGTGCTGGTCGGCATTTTCGGAGGCATGTTCCTGTACTACCAAGCCCGAGGCGGCTACCGGGCTGTGGAGCTCAAACAAACGGCGCCAGCAGAATAGCCGGATGGCGTCGCTCCTAGTCGAAAAACGGCTAAGGCCCACGGAGCAATACACGGACGCATGAGCAGTGTGCGCATTTTGGACGACTCGAAGAATATCGTGGGAGAAAGCCCGCTGTGGCATCCCGAACACGCCAGCGTCTATTGGACGGACGTCAACGGCTTCAAGATTCAACGTTACGTCCTTCAGTCTAGGCAGAAAACGAGTTGGGACTTCGGCGAGCCAGTGTGTGCGTTATCCCTGACCACGGACCCAGAATGCTTGCTCGTGGCATTGGGTTCGGGGCTGATTTTGTGGCGGCCGTCTACCGATCAGCGCAGCGACTTCGCCAATCCCGAGCCGAACTGGCCTTACAACCGTTTGAACGACGGCGCCACCGATCCGAACGGAGTTTTCTGGATCGGAAGCATGCGCAATAATGTGGCCCCGGATGGGAGCAATGTGGAGGTGTCGGGCAAGACGGGTTCCCTGTATCGCGTGCTGCCCGACAGGCGAGTATCAGTTTGGGATGCGGGCTTCGGCATCACGAATACGTTGGCGTGGAGCCCGGATCAGAAAACGTTCTATTGCGGGTGCTCGGTCAGCAATGCGATTTACGCGTACGACTACGACGCCAAAGACAGCTCGATCAGCAACCGGCGTCCATTTCTCTCCGGGACGAAGCCGGGTGTTCCTGACGGGTCAGCGATGGACGAAGAGGGGTATTTGTGGAATTGCCGCTTTTATGGGGCATGCGTCCTGCGGATCTGCCCTACCGGCAAACTGGACAAGATTGTCGAACTGCCGGTATCGAACATAACCAACTGCGCTTTTGGCGGGCCGTCATTGGCCACGCTCTTTGTCACTACTGCATCACTGTTCGCCAAAGAGGGCGAAGACCACGCTGGCGCAGTGTTTGAAATACCGGTTGGGGTCCGCGGCATGCCAACGAACAGATTCTGTTTGGCGCAAGGGCGTTAAGAAGATGGAGGCCGGCCCGCGTCGGAGAGACACACCGGTGCGCTCTGGCTGACCTGCCGCGGGTATTCGAGTGCCCCGCTCTCTGGGAGAGGAAAACGGATATGCCTTCGACAATCGAAGTGCGGAGCTTTGGTTCGCTCTGCCGCCAGTCACTTTCAAACCACCTTTTGACGGCCTGAAGCTGCTCCTTTTTTTTGCCACGGAACATTGTCCCCGAGCGAGACGCTGAATTCTTCGGATTCGATGGAGTGCTGTTTCAGGACCGCACGCAAGCCCGGCGTATCGGGAGCCTCGTATTTGTCCAGCTCCAAATCGAGTGTGAAAGGGACACCTTGAGCTCGCTGCAATGCTGAAGGAGGTGCGAATTACCCCTATGAATACGGTAATGTCTGGGGTTGGGTGGGAGAGTTGGCGCTAGCGAATGAAAGGATGAAAGAATATGCTATTTTGCGGTCATGGCCGTCCGTTCCTGCCGCTTCGCCATCCAAGACTGGGAGGGCGTAGCTCACACCGTTAAGGTCACGGAATCTGGAGAAAGAAATTGCTGTGGGCGTTTTGTACAAGCAAGCGTATCCCCGCAACATGGGCGCCTACAACCTGCTAGGGATCGCTTACGCCAAGCTCTGCAGAACGGGAGAGGCTCTCCAGCAATTCAATTGGGCGATTGACCATTCCCCGGTACGTTCCTCTGCGACCTATTCCAATGCTACCCAGGCGCTTCTTATCTGGGGCCGTTTTGACGAGGCCAAGAAAATGGTCGACCAATGGCGCCAGAATGGTACCCTGACGCCATTTCAAATAATGCTGCGCTACCGCATCGCTTTCGTTGAAAAAGATAACGCCACCTTGGAACAACTTGCGCGCGAAACGCCCACGGATGATATCCCCTGGCTTCATTTACAAATGCGCCTCGCTTTCTTGCGCGGCGACTTCAGAAAGCTCCGGTCGCTGAGCGAAAGTCTCGTGAACCAGCAACGTCGCGCGAAACGCATGGAAAACGTTGCTTTCGAGCTGGCTCGGCATGCGGGGATTGAATCCTATGTGGGGAATTTTGTCCTGGCGCGCAAGCTCCGCCATCAAGCTGACGAGTTAGGTGATGGCAGCGCCCTGGGACTCATGCAAAGTGCGCAGGCCTTGGGCGATCCGGGCGAAAAGTGTTTCACATTGACGCGAAAAGAGATTGGCGGGACAACAGCAGCCATTTGGTTGGGGGTCAAAAAGGAGATTCCGGGTAAAGACAGAACGACGGGCAAGTGGTCGCCGACTGTAAGAGGTTGACGCCCGCGATGTTGTGGCGAAACACCACAGCCACAAAGATGGATGCGCACTCGGGACTTGACGACGCAGACAGGAACTTTAGACGGATTCTTACGTATTCCTGACATCGAGTGTGCGTGGAGGAAAAAACAAATGAAAAATATTCTCCTGTTTGGAATCTTGACTGGGATTTTGCTTCTGAGCGGACCGGCCAGGTTTGACGCAAGCCAGGCCGCTAGCGACGGGGGCCGGACGCTAACGGGCAAGTGGATCGTTGAGGCGGACTTTTACGGGACGCCGCTTTATTTTCAGATGGAGCTGAACGAGGAGAGTGGGAAGCTCTCGGGGAAATTTGGTGGGCGGAAGCTGGAAGGGACAGTTGCGGGGAATTCCATCCATTTTGTGGCGAAAGACGAGCAGGGCGGAACGGAGGAGTGCACGGCGATGGTGCAGGGCGGGAGGATTACCGGGACCATTGTATCTACGGATGCCGACGACCCTTCGCACCCGAGGACGCATACGTTTACGGCAAGCCTTCCGCCGCCGAGGCGAGCGGGAGCGCCTCAGCGGCATGAGTTCACACCGACCACGTTTTATCGACAATTTTCGGCGGTGAATAAGCCAGTACTGACAGTTTCGCCCGGTGACACGGTGCACACGACGACGGTGGATGCGGGCGGGACGGACGAAAAAGGCGTAACGCGCGTGCTGGGCGGGAATCCGGAGACAGGGCCTTTTTACGTGGAGACGGCTATGCCGGGAGATACGCTGGTCGTGCACCTGTCGCGGCTGCGGCTGAATCGCGACTGGGCGGGGAGCGATGATTATGTTGTTCCGCGCGGGATAGACACGGAATGGGCAGTGAAATTGAAAGATGCAGGGAAGAGTGTGCGGTGGCACTTAGACACGGAGCGCGGCGTGGCGACAGTGGAAAAACCGACGGAACACTTGAAGAATTATTCGGTGCCGCTGCGACCGATGCTGGGCTGCGTGGCGACAGCTCCACCGCCAGCAGCCGCAGCGCCTGGAACGGGCGATTCAGGCGGCTACGGCGGGAACATGGACTTCAATGAAGTGATTGAGGGTGCGACTGTCTATTTGCCGGTGAGGACGCCGGGAGCGATGTTGTATTTGGGAGATGGACATGCGGCGCAGGGCGACGGTGAGCTGAACGGGAATGCGCTGGAAACATCCATGGACGTGGAGTTCGCCGTAGACGTAATTCCAGGAAAGCGCGTGCCTGGGCCGCGAGTGGAATCCGAGACGCACATCATGGCAATGGGCCTGGATGGCTCGATCGATGGCGCGTTTCGCGACGCGACCGTGAATATGGCGGAGTGGCTGACGGAGAAGTATGGATTGACGCCGTCGGAAGTGGCGGAAGTGATGGGAACGTCGGCAGAGTACAAGGTGAGCGAAGTGGCGGACCGGAATGCAGGAGTGGTGGTGAAGATTAATAAGAAGAGGCTAGAGGGACTGGCGGTTAGCGCAAAATAGCCGAACGCTGCTGTGATGCGCGTTCTCTTTCAACAGTAGACCCGATTCAAGACAACATAAAGAATTGGCGATAGCTGCAGGTGGCATCGGTATGCGTGTGCGTAAAGGGGAGTCGCGGTAGACTCGACGGGCGCGCGGCACTGAGGGGGATTGTGGCTGAGCCAAAAGTCGAGTACACGAAGCGGCTTGAGAAATTCCTGTTGCTTTTAGTTCTGAGCTTTCTGCAACAGCAGAAGCCTACTCGCGCACCGGCCGCGCCCATGCAGGCGAGCTTTCAAATTTTCAGGCGAAAAGGGCAAAAGAATTACCAAAGAGTGATCAAGATGCAACCGCGATCTCGATATTTACCGGACTTCGCGAGGACAAGGATCCTCGAAGCCCTGATCAAGGAGGAAGTTGGCTAGCGAGACGTGAAACAATCTCCTTATGCTCTTTATGGCGATCGATAGAGCTTAGAATCGTTCATTAGTTACTTTGCTTGCTAACTGAGTCGGGTTCATGGATATCTACCTCATTGACGGGACCTACGAACTATTCCGCTACTTCTACGCCGTGCCGTCCGCCAAAGACACCTGTGGTCAGGAGATTGGTGCAGTTCGCGGAGTGCTTGGGTCGGTTCTCGAGTCCTTTCGCAACGATCTTTACTTGGGCTATAAGACTGGCGAAGGCGTGGACCCGGCACTGCTGTCGCAATTCCCAATTCTCGAAGAGGCCCTGCAATCCATGGGAGTGCTGGTGTGGCCGATGACCGAATTCGAAGCCGATGATGCACTCGCTTCGGCTGCGGCGAAAGCAACTCAGAATGATCTCGTTCGGCAGGTTATTATCTGCACGCCCGACAAAGATCTCAGCCAATGCGTGGTGGGCTCGCGAGTCGTACAACTGGACCGCCGGCGCGAGACTCTCCGCGACGAGGCTGGCGTGATCGCAAAGTTCGGAATAAAACCGTCGTCGATTCCTGACTATCTAGCTGTCGTAGGCGACAGTGCAGACGGCTACCCCGGCATTGCAGGATGGGGATCCAAGACCGCAGCGGCTATTTTCTCGCAATATCGTCACCTGGAAGATATTCCGAAAGATTGGCGTCACTGGGATCCGATGGTACGGAGAGCGCGTCCCCTTGCCGAATCTCTTTTCGCTGCGTGGGAAGATGTGCTGCTGTTTCGCACTCTCGCGACACTTCGAGTCGATGTTCCCGTATTCACCTCCATTGACGATTTGCTGTGGAGAGGCCCGGCTGAGGATTTCAAACGGACCTGTGAGCACATGAAGGCGCCTGAACTGTTCCGGCGCGCCTTGGCAAAGAACGCGAGCCAAACATTGCCGTAATCACCCGCCGCGTGTCACCTGCTGCGCAGTGTCTGTGAGGGCAACCACAGGCTGAAAACGAAAATATTGCAGCGCGTTGAATTACAAAGCTTCCATTCAATGATGAATCGTTGTGCTTGCGATGTGGATGACGTGGAGAATTGCCGTTCAAATTTCAGCAACGAGGGCGTAGCGCCTGATTTGCGGCTAACAGGACAGTGACTTCAGCCTATCCGTGATCTCAAGCCCTATTAAAGGATTGAACAGACTCAAGGCCGAGAGGCGAAGGGTCTCCAGTAGGCTGTGCAGTTTTCTGAATTATTCAGGTAGCAGGATCGGTCAGTCCCTCTAAGGGGTTCGGCTCGTCCGGCTGGACTCGGACCACCACCCGCTTGTTCAACAGCATCTCAATCCAAAGTCGAAGTCCGATCACAATCGCCATCCGCAACGGGTGGGTCTTCCAGTACCCTCGGTAAACCCGCGCCACTTCGCTTCGGTCGGTAATGATTTGAGCCGTTCCAGAAATCGCGGGACCGTCCTTGCTCCCCACATAACACATGACACGCGGATTCTTTCGTGCTCGCTTCACTTTATATGAATTCCCCGGAGTGAGGAATTCGATCTGTCCGCCATTCACAACGAGCCACACCTGTATTTTCTTCAGTTCGCCGGATGCTTTGTAGGACCCGAACCACTGCGTGTGTCGTTTGAGGGCGCGTTCCAGTTCTGGAGTCATAGGGCTTCAGCCTGTCATCTTAGGACCTCGGCTGGCAGTTTGGCAACTCGCGAACTCGCGAGGCAGGACGGCCACCATGACGTGCCACCTCCCGGCTCGGTATGAATTGAGGCGGTTCCATTGTTAGAGTAGATCGGCAGATGCCTTCCATGAGGCCGGTAAGTGTCAAGCCTTTTTTCTTTTTTTTCTTTTTCTTTTCTTCTTCTTCACTTTTTCATTTCTTCTTTTTCCAGATTGTTCCCATTGAGCCAAGCCGCCTCTGTCGCCACCCTTCCATCCGCACTCTTTGTTGAGCGATTGTCGCTCGGTGCAAGTTGGGTGTACTTGATTCAGTAGGTGCTGCGACCTGATAATCGACCTCGGTTCCCCCTTTCGAAGGAAACTGGTCCAGGCACTGGCGCAGTCACCTGATCTCGGCGGTCGAACTCGGCTGTTTGGATACCATCTCTCTTCTTTCCTTGTTTCCTCTTTGCTCCTTTTTCTTTTTTTCTGCCTTCCTCAGTTTTCCACAGAGAAATTTTGAGCCAGGATCGCCTAGGAACGACGATCGTCAACTCTGTCGACCCTTAGCATCCCCTTTTTTGTGGGGGAATTCTTCACTCTAGGCCACGGCGCGCATCGCCTTCTGGCTATTGCGCAGCGGTTCGTACACCTCTCCGCTCACCCACAACCGATGCAGCAGTATCGCCAGCTTGCGCGCCACTGCCATCACCGCCCGTTTCTTGGCGTTTTTCCCTCCTCGCACCGCGAACTTCTGCCCACAGCGCCGCAAATCACTATCTTCCTCAAAGGGGCTCAAAATATAGTGCGCCCCCTGCACCAGCAGCGTTCGTAGATACTCATCACCTTCTTTGCTGATGTGCATCTGTGGTTCGCTCTCGCCCGAGTTCCCCCGCCCCGGCTGCAACCCGACAAAACATCCGGCGTCCCGACTCTTCCGGAAGCGATGCGGGTCCTCGATGGTCAGCACATAGGCCGTGGCGATCAGGTCTCCTACACCCTTAACCTGTTTGAGGAGCGTCGTTTCCGGATCTCCTTGGCCATTTTTTCAATCCGCCGATCGTATTCCTGGATGCGCTCGTTGAGCGATTCTACCTCGCGCAACAGCGGCTCCAAGGTTTCGCGTAGTCCCGTGCTCAATCCACTCTTTTCCCGACGGACTTGCTATGTGCCACACTTGCGCAGCCGTTCGCCGTAGGACTTCAGCGGAAAGCAGCATACTCTCCACAACTAGCTGGCACAACGAGTTCGTGTTGACGGTTCAGCGTGCGCGAAAGTTGCAAGCTGGCCAAATTGGCACAGCAAATGATCATCAGCAGCCCCACGAGCGTCTGCAACGTCCAGAGTTCCCGGCCGTAAACCTTCCCCAAAGGGGAACTGCCGGTACGACCCGGAATCAAGGACAGCGTTCCGTTGCGTAAATAATCTATTCTCTGATAGCCCTCTGTGAGCGATTCCTTCAGGACGTCTCCCGCAATCGCCGCAAGGTTCGCTTGGGCTTGGGCAAAAGTGACGCCGGGCTTGAGGCGCGCCATCGTAAAAAACCAAGTGCAGTCGGATCGAAAGCGGCAAGAAGACTTTCCGTGAAGCGCTACATCGAAGATGAAGGGCAGCACCACCTGAGGTGAATAATCGACAGTAATACCATTGAACGAGCGTGGCATTACGCCAACGATGGTCGCAGTGCCTCCGTCCACCGTGATGGGCTGCCCGAGAACACCGGGGTCTCCCCCGAAATGCTCGAGCCAGAAGTCCTCGCTGATCACGGCAGCAACTCCATTCGAGAGTGCGCTGGGTTCGTCATCCTGCCAAGTTAGCAGGCGGCCGAGGCGCGGCTTGAGCTTCAAAGTGGGAAAGGCCGAGCCAGTTGCGTAAGCCCCCGTGATGGGGCGAGCGACGCCCTTCTTGCTCAGAACCATCGGGCCGTTTCTCAGGCAAAAATGTCTGTGAACACCCTCTGCCGCTCGCGAAGGCGGTCGAACATCGGGCTGGAGAGTGGCCCGTCGATTCCAGGTGGACCGAAGGTGATTCGGACCAACTCCCGGGGAGCCGGAACGTCGAGGCTCCGCAGCAACAAGGCGTCGATCAACGAAAAAACAGCGGTGTTGGAGCCAATGCCCAGCGCCAGTGTGAGGACGGCGATCGCGGTGAAGCCTGGATTCTTCGACAACATCCGCAAGCCGTACCGCGCGTCGCTGATTAAGTTTCGCCAGCCATCTCCCGCCCCACGCGTCGCGCGTGACTTCCTTCGTCAGCTCTACGTTCCCAAATTCGCGCTTGGCTGCGCGTTCTGCTTCTTTCTGAGCCACGCCACGCTCCGTGAGCGCTTGTGTTGCCATGTTCAAGTGAGTGCGCACTTCTTCGTCGAGTTCGGTCTCGCGTGCTTTCCGCCGCCAGAAGGTCATAGACTCCTCGCCCCGTATTTTCAGTTCCTCGTCCCGGTCTCTTGGCTACGTCTGTTCCGGGTTCAGTACGCCAGCAATCGCTTGCGAGAACTGCGACCACTTCGAACGTTCTCTGCTCAAATGTTTCTTGCCCGCCGCTGTGAGTTGGTAATATTTCGCGCGCTG
>QHYJ01000244.1:0-9315 GCA_003223255.1 Acidobacteriota bacterium
AGGGTCAAGTCGCCGCGTGCCACCTGGTTGATGACCGTCAGCAAATCGGTGATATTTTTTTGCAAGGAATCGGTGGCGTCCTGGTTGCTGTTGGCTTTGGAGACTTTGGCCACGGCGCGGTTCAGATTGTCGGCAATGTAGCCCAGTTCATTCGTGGCATCGACTTCGGCGCGGGCGCGCGGGTCGCCTGCGGCCAGCCGCTCGGAGAACTCCGTGAGGGCCTGCACCGGTCTCAACAGGGCTCCAAGGCGCCACGCCAGAATCACGGACATGACGAGCGCCACTCCCAGAGCGCCGACGACGGCTGGGGAGCCAAAGTCGAGTCCCGGTGTGTCGCCCGCCTTTTTCCCGGCGCTGAACGCCAGCCACAGAACGGCTAGGTAAGCCAGGCCGTTGAATAGGACCAGCGCCCAGATTGTCGAACTCAGTCGCGATTTCATGCCACCCTCCAAATCCTTTCAGCGGAGCGCGCCATCCGCGGCGCTGTCTCCGGTTCCTTCAAATGCTGGGCCCTGGAAACACCTCAAGCAGCCGGCGCAGATCGATGACCAGCGCGAGCCGATCGTCGTGGCGCAGCATGCCAATGCAATGCGGCACGTTTTCCGGCGCCTGCTCGAGAAAATCTTCGTTCTTCACCGCATACGTTCCGATCACTTCGTCCGAGGCGATCCCGATGCGCACGTCTTCGTGATGGCTCTCGCTCCGCAGCGAAGCGACGACCACATGCTTGGGGAGCAGCCCGGGCCGGCGCCCTTCGGTGATGGCGATGTCGATCAGCGGCACAATTACGCCGCGCAAGTTGAAAATGCCCAGCAGGAACGCCGGAGCGAGCGGCAGTTTGGTCACCGGCGGCCAATCCAGCACTTCTTCGACGTCGAGCACCGGCAAGCAAAACCGTTCGCGGCCGCTGCGGAATACGCAGAACTGCGATTCCGGGGGCCGGTCTTTGATCGGCCCAAGCGCTTCCAGCAGTTCGCCCGTATCGGCGTCTGCCGGAAGAGGCTCAAGATGAAAGTCGTCGTTCATCACTTGCTCAGTCTCCCAAAATCCTTTAAGCAAACCGCCGAACCGCACGAAGCAATTCGTCGCGCGTAAACGGCTTGGTCAAGTATCCATCCGCGCCCTGCTGTTCGCCCCAGAACTTGTCGCTCACGGAAGCTTTGGAAGTGACCATAATCACGGGAATGGAATTAAATTCCGCGTTCCCCTTCAGGTCGCGGCAGACCTGATAGCCGTTGCGATCCGGCATCACGATGTCCAGAAGAATGACGCTGGGCCGCTCGTGGGTAATGGCTTCCTCCACGAGTTTGGGGTCGTTCAGCCCTACGGGCCAATAGCCTTCCTTCTCCAAAAGGCTTTGCATCAGCTTGACTTCGGCTGGTGAGTCGTCGACGATTAGAACTTTTTTGAGCACAGCCGTGGTCTCCCCATGCTTCTCCACAGCGAAGAGGTGCACGTCAGCAGCCAGCCTTGGAGTTCCCTACGCGGTTGTGTCGTGCGAAGCTAAGTCTTTGCCTTTTAATAAGTTCCAGGTTTGCCGCTCAGCTCAGGGGTAGGGGGAAGTTGGCGAGCCGGTCTCTTGCGTCTCAGCTTGAGAAGCATTCTCAGCCTCTTGCATCTCGGAGGCCAGCGATGAGAAACGCTGCATCACTTCATTGATCCGCAAAGCCATGCTGTGAATGGTTTTGATCTGGGCCAGGGACTGCGAAGAGAGCTGCCCGGGCTCCAGCAGAAGCAATTCCGCGTTTCCGAGCATGGAGGTCAGCGCGTTGTTGACGCTGTGCTTCATCTCCAACATATAGCGGCCCAGCGTCGCGTGATTTTCGTTCTTGGCGGCCAAGCACTCTGCTTGTTTGGCCAGCCGCATGGCTTCAACGCGGCGAAGCGATTCGCCCGCCACGAGCATTAGGGTGTGCGCCCAATCTTCGCGCAGCGGCACATGCACCAGCCTCGGATATTTGCTGCGCAGTAGCCCGAATTCCTTGGAGTCGGCGGGCACGCACAAAATGACGGCTGTGGAGGGATCCAGTGAACGAAGCACATTCGTTAGCTTGCCTTCCCGCATGGGGCCAACGACAACCAGGTCGCACGCTGGCGCTTCTTGTTGCTGCCAGAGTTCACTCGTCAAGACGGTGATTACCGGAGCTTGCCGTTCGGCTTGCCAGCAAGCCGTCAGCAGCCGGGCGAATTCGGCTTCATCGGTGAGTATGACTACGTTGGCGTGTCGCAAGAAAGGCCGCTCCCGGGAATGTTTTCGTTTTACGCAAAAACACCCACTGTCAACTACAGTTTTTCCGCCTCATCCAGCGTCGAAAGCAAACGCTTCGTACTGATGCCGAGGTTCACCGCTGCTTCTGTATCTTTGGCTTGCTTGGCGACGTCCACGCGCTCCTGCAACCGCGTCACTTCCATGCGCGCCATGTTCATGGCGCGGTCGAGCGAAGTGGCATTTCCCGTTTCCTTGGCGGATTCCATCGCAGCGGCCACCAGTACGCGTGCAACGACCGCGCGTCGCAAGTCTTCCGCGGACGGTCCGTCTTCGCTTACGAAGGCCGTCACTTCCCACGACGACAACAGGATGCGGGCTCCACCGATTTTTACCGTGGTCATCGACCGCCCGCGAGATGGCGGTGTCGCGATCAACTGCTCCCAGATTTGCTCCATGCTGGTTTCAAAATCCAGCGCGCCAGTAGGATCAATATTTGCAGTGCCCGGGGCACCCGATGGCTCTTTGGGTTTCGCTTTAGGGCCGGAATCTTTGAGTGCTGGCCCGGTCTTCTTCGTAGGCGGGCTCTGTCTTGAAGCCTCCACCGCTTTCCTGGAACCGTTTTGCGCAGTCGCTTTTTGGATCCCTTGTTCCACGTCGCTGCGCAATCCCAGCAGATTTTCGAAGGCTTGGTTGACGGTTCGTTCCGTGTACTCTTGCTGGAAAGGTTGTTTCCACTCGTCGGCAATCTTCCGAACCTTGCTGAGCGGCTCGCCGCCCAAAAGCCCGGCATGGTGACAATCGATGGTTCGCGCGCCCGCAGTTTGCAGTTGCTCGATGCCCGCGCGGATAGCGATCAAATCTGCATGCATTAACTCGATTAAGGTCCGGCGAAGCAGAAAATTGAAACGGATGAACGCCAGCAGGGCCGCGGGGTCGTAAAACATCCCGCCCGCTCCTTCTTTGACCTTTCTGCCTTCGACAATGAAACTGGTTTTCAGGATTTCCCGCAAACTGCGAAAACCGCGCAGCGCGGTAATCATCTTTTCCAGCGGAGCGCACCAATCCAGCGGCGTGGGATCCACGTCGCCGAGCACCGGCTGCATCACCTGGGCTACGTCAGTGAGTTCAATCTGCTTGTGATAGATCTTCGGAGGGACTGCTAGCGCAAAGTATTGCGCCAGCAGGAAATCGATCTTGTCCCGGTCGACGTTGCTTTTCCGGGTCTTGCGCAAATGTCTCGCAATCAGCGCGCGGAGCCCGCTTTCGCTATCGTTCAGCGTGGTCATCTGCAGGAGATGGCGAAGGTGGTGAACCATCACTTGCTGATCCATGCTGTCCAGCCATTCGTGCACATCGCTGAAGAGTTCGATGTCCGGCTTTTCCGGTAGACTGCGCTTGGCTTGCGGAAAGGGAATGTCGATTTGGAGCTGCTTGGCGAGCGCCAGGTAAATGGGAAACACCTCGCGCGCCTCTTTCCACTGCGCCATGCGAGGGTTCTCCGGCCGTGCAGGCGCGGGAATACTCAGCGTTGTGGTCGTCTTGTTCACGGTCGTTTCATCATCCAGTCGCAGGTACCTTGCAAGAAGCGCACGGCCACTGCTTTGCGTCCTTCGTGGTACTGCACGGCATCGACGGTGGCCTCCGCTTGATAACCTTGCGGCCTCGCTTCGAGCCGTACCTGGTCTCCGAACTCCAGTGGCAGCGTGGAAAGAAAGATCGCGTGCTGCGTGCTGCTGAACTCGACGATAGTCGCCTCCCGCAGGTTCGTGGCGCCGCCCCGGGGCGATGTGACCTGCACTGGGACGCGCACGGCGCGGGCTTGCGGGAAGAAACGCGCCAATTGCTCCGCGCAACTCTTTTCGTTGGCAACGAGTGCCGAACTGCCGTTTCTGCCCACTTCAGCTTTAAACCTCTGCTACGGGAATCCGGCCGTCGCAACGAGTCGAGATACACTCCTCGCTCCGGCAGACGTAGACTTCCACTGACAAATCTGCACGCCGCAAGCCAAAGAATTTTTAAGCTTGTGCCTGGTGAAGATGTAGAAACGGAAGGACTTAGAATTTTCGTGCAACGCGCCGTACGCCCCAATGTCTCACCCTGAAACGTTGTCGTCTCAGCAGTTAACGCACTCCCAGATGTCCAGTCTGCCCCGTGAGACGAATCAGACCTCACCCTGGCGGCGTGGATTCGGAGGATTCGGCCTCGCTGTCGCCGCCTTTCGACGGAATGTTGTACCGCTTCAGTTTGCGGTAGAGCGTGGCCCGGCTTATACCTAGCATCTTTCCCGCCAGCGCTTTATCTCCGTGCGCCTGTTCAAACACACGAAGAATAGTCATTCGCTCCATCTCCGCGAGCGCGGTTGTGGAAAGGGAACTGGCCTCCGGTGTGGCGGCAGCCCCCGCTTCGCCCTGCTCCGACCGGATCGTCGGGGGAAGGTCGGCCACGTCGATGGTTTTCCCGTCGCCGAGCGTCACGGCCCGCGCAATGCAGTTCTCCAACTCACGCACATTCCCCGGCCAGTCGTATTGCAGCAAGCTTTTCATCGCTGCAGGGGTCACCTGGATTTGCGACGCTTTGGCGTAGCGCTCCAGGAAATGATGCACCAGCACGGGAATGTCCGAGCGCCGGTCGCGCAGAGGAGGGACGTGCACGGTCACGACATTCAGCCGAAAATACAGATCTTTTCGAAATGTTCCGGAGCGATAAGCCGCTTCCAGGTCGCGATTGGTAGCAGCGATAACGCGCACGTCCACGGTCTCACGGTTATTGCTGCCCACCGGACGCACTTCTTTTTCTTGCAGCACGCGCAGCAATTTCGCCTGCATCTCCAGGGGAAGTTCGCCGATCTCATCGAGGAAGATCGTGCCCCCGTTGGCGGCTTGAAACAGGCCCGCTTTCGATTTGGTCGCGCCCGTGAAAGCTCCCTTTTCGTACCCGAAAAGCTCGCTCTCCATTAACGTGGGAACCAGCGAGCCGCAATCCACTGCCACGAAAGGAGTCTGCGCCATCGAGCCGCGAAAATGAATCGCGCGCGCCACCAGTTCCTTGCCGGTGCCGCTTTCACCGGAAATCAATACCGGCGTCCTCGTATCTTTGAGGCGGGAAATCATGCGCAAAACATCTTGAATGTGTGCCGAAGTGCCGATGATGCCATCCAGGTTGTCTTCCGTAGTTACGCGCTCACGCAGAAACTCGTTTTCCGTGACCAGGTGCACTTTTTCCGCCATGCGCTGCAACAAGAGCCGCATTTTCTCCACGCGAAAAGGCTTTTCGATGTAGTCGTACGCACCCAGCTTCATGGCGTCTACCGCGGACTCGATGGAACCGTGCCCGGTCATGATGGCCACTTCCGCATGGGGCAGGAGCTTTTTGGTTTGCTTCAGCAATTCTACGCCGGACATGGCCGGGAGTTTCAAGTCGGTAAGAATCAGATCCGGTGCATCCGATTCCAACCGCCGCAGCGCTGCCTCGGCGTTTTCTGCTTCCGTGCACGCGTATCCCAGCGTGTTGCCGATGGTCATGCACAGCCGGCGGATGCTCTGCTCATCGTCCACAACCAATAACCGTGTTTTCATCTCTTCGCTCATGGTTTCCCAAAGGTTTTTTCGACCGCTGCGATTAATTGCTGCACGCGAAAAGGCTTCTCAATGCACGGCGTTCCGCTTTGCGCCAGGAACCTCTGCGTCTCGCTATTGGCGGTATCCCCGCTGATCAAAATGATTCGTGACTTAAGCTCGGGCCGGTTTTTCTGGATCCATTCGTGCACTTCCGCGCCATTCACTGCGCCGGGCATTCGAATGTCGGAGATCACGCCGGTGTATCTCCCCTTCGTAAGCTGTTTCAGTCCTTCTTCTCCGGAGCAAGCGTGTACCACGGCGTACCCCCGGCGCTCCAGCGCCGCCCGCAAAAACGCAATCACCGAAGGCTCATCCTCAATCAGCAAAATGGGCCGCTTCGCCGAAACTGCCGCTTGCGCGCTCATCGCCCCGCCTCTTTCGTCGCGGCTGCGGCCAGTGCACTTTCTGTGGCGACCGGAATTCGCACCGCAAAGGTACTTCCGACGCTGTCTTCATTGTTCCAGCACTGAATCTCGCCGCCATGTGCGCGCACTATTCCGTAGCAAATGCTCAGCCCCAGCCCCGTCCCTTTGCCCGCTTGTTTTGTCGTATAAAACGGATCAAAAATTCGTTGCGTGTCCGTGATGCCTGTTCCGTTGTCGGAGATGGCCACTTCAATCATGTCCCCTTGCCGCCGCGTGTGAATCCTGATCTGCCCGCGTCGTCCTGTTTCCTGCACGGCGTCATAAGCGTTGTTCAGAATGTTCAGGAAGACCTGCTGCAATTGCTGTACGTCTCCTAAAGCTGGCGGCAATGTTTCTTCGAATTCCTCGGTCACCTCCACACCGTGACTCGCAAAATCGTAGCTCCGCAGCTTGATGGTTTGCCGCAGCACAGCGTGGACTTGTACCAGTTCCCGCTGTACCGGCCGCTGCCGCGCAAAACTCAACAAGTCTTGCACGATGTCTTTCGTTCGCTGCGTTTCCTGCAAAATGATTTTCAAATCCTCCTGCGCGGACGCCGGAACCTCCGGATTCTCCAGCAACAAATCGGTAAACCCGAGAATCGCCGCCAGAGGATTGTTCACCTCGTGTGCCACACCGGAAACCAGCCGCCCAATGGTGGCCATTTTTTCGCTATGCGCCAGCTTCGCTTGCAGCAGCACCGCGTCCGTAATGTCCGTCATCACCACCACGACGCTATTCACCGTGTTTTGTTCGTCGCGCATGGGGCTCAAGCTAATCGAGAAGTGTCCCATCGAACCGTCGCTGCGTTTTGCTCGCAATTCCAAGTTTTCTACTTGATGCCCGTGCGCGGTGGTTTCGAGCGCGGCTTCAAAGTCCGCCCGGTGCGAAGTCTCCACCCAATCCACGAGCCGGTGTCCGATGAGTTCGCTTTCCTGATAGCCTGCTTCATAGCAGCGCCGGTTCGCATAGCTGATCAGCCCGGCGGTATCGAGCACCAAGATCAGGCTCTGCGTGGTGTTCAGGATTTTCTGGTTGAAGTCGCGCTCGCGTTGCAACTGTGCCTGAAACGATTTTTGCTCGGTCACGTCCAGCATCAATCCGCGAATCTGCACGATGCGTCCGCGTGCATCGCGGACCGCGGTGATGTTTTGCAGCGTATGCAGCCGCGTGCCGTCTTTCCGCCGCAGCGTCTCTTCGTAGTTGCGCAAAACGCCTTTTTCCTCCAGCGCCGTCAAAAATTTTTCGCGGGCCTCCGGGGCCGGATAGAGGTGCGGGCTCACATCCGAACGAAGCAACTCCTCGCGCGAACCGTATCCCAGCATCCGCACCATCGCGTCATTCACATCAAGGAAACGCCCGTCCGGCGTAGCAAAAAACAACCCTTCCTGAATGCTGTCAAATAATTCACGATACCGCCGCTCCGCCTCGCGCCGGTCGGTAATATCCTTCAATACATGGATCGTGCGCCAATCATCGTCCGTCGCTCCCGGCCTGCGCGAAGTGGAAATCAAAAAGATTCGGTCGGCCGAGGCGGCCACGTATTCTTCCCGCGCGCGTTGCGTGTCCCGGCAGAAAGGGCAGGGCAGCTCGCTTCCCGGTTCCGCAATCTGGCGCAGGCGGCTCATCGCTTCACCCACCAGCGCCACCGGTGGAACTCCCAAATACGACGCAAGCGTGCGGTTAGTTCTCACAATTCGGCACGACCGGTCGTGCACCACGATGTAATCGGTGATCGCGTCGATGTCCTCCACCCACTGTCGTTTGGACCTCTCCAGTTGCGAGAAGCGCTGAAAATTCTCGAGCGAAAGCGCCGCGTGACTCGCCAATGCCTGCAAAAGCCGCTTTTCCTTGGCCCGCAACGTTGTTCTTTTTCGGAACAGACACAGCGTTCCCAGCTTTTCTTTTTCGCTCGACGCGATTCGCACAAAAATCGCAGTCTGCGGCCCTTCGACGCCGGGTAAGCTCGCGGCAATCTCCTTCGGCAGGGCGCGCGTCTCTATTTCGTCTTGGATTTCGCGTGCATTCGAAAGCAGCCATTCCGAAGCGGATGGAAACGTCGGTCCGCGTTTTCCGGGCATGTCGTGGAATTCGGTGTCGCGGCCCTTGTACACCACTACGGCGCCCCAACTGGCATCGAGCATCCGAGCCGAGCGCAGCGCAAATTGTTGCAGAAAACTGGGAAGATGCCGGGACTGCGCCGCTTCGACGGCGAGGTCCATCAATTCTTCAGGGTTGTGGGAGGCTGTCGAACGCGCCGCCATCTTTGCAGCAGGAGGAGTTCGCCCTGCTTGGGAGCGCGTAGCTTTGGCGCGGTTCAATGACAAGAGGGAAGTACCTTGCGTCTCAATTTGCGAGTGATCCGTGCACCCTCGTTTTCAACCCTACCTGTTAGTCTCATTCTGAGTCAATGAGCGTGGGGTACCATGTTGCGAAATTGCCTATGGCTCGAAAGCCTACTGACCCTCGCCTTCGTCTCAGCCTGAGACCTTCGCCATTCCTGCACTGGGTCCCTGAGACAATGAGAGTCTTCGTGACCTCGGAGATGTTTCCCGGTGCACCAGCCTAACTTTTTATTTGTCTATTGGTTAGGGCGTTTCTTGAACTCTTCGCGGCTGCTCTTTCGATCGCTCTTGCCATGGCATCCGACGTGCCCTTCGCTTGCTCGGATATTTCTATTCCTCAAAGGGGACGTGTCGATGAGATTGAGCAGGTGGAAGAAGCTCGGGCTCGCCGGCGGAGCGCTCTTGATTTTGTCCGCATCTTCGGGACGGGCACAATCTGGAAACACCGATGAATCGAAGCGCAAGGTGAAGACCAGGGTTTCTCCCGTGTACCCGGAACTCGCCAAGCGGATGAACATCGGAGGCAAGGTCAAAATCGAAGTGGTCATCAGTCCGGACGGACGTGTCAAGACCACGCGCGTTGTCGGCGGGCATCCTTTGCTGGTTCAGGTGTGCCAGGACGCTGTTAGGGAATGGAAGTTCGCGCCGGCTCCGGAAGAAACCACGCAAATCGTGGAATTCGAGTTCCGCGCCTCTGAGTAGGCCTCGGGACCGCCGATCAACGTTTGTTTTGGGAAAGA
>QHYJ01000244.1:9333-10702 GCA_003223255.1 Acidobacteriota bacterium
AAGAAGCTATACGCCGGTTTCGGGCTCATTCTGGCCATTCTCGGAATTCTGTTTCTGGTGAACCTCGTGACCGGCTACATGGAGAAGGCGGCACGCACGAACGCCGGCATGGCGCTCGAGAGTGTTCGCACGGTTGAATCCGTGCGGTACCAGATCATGTTGAACCGCCTCAACATGAACAACTTTCTCCTCAGCGGCGATCCCCGCGACGAAGAGAAAGTCAACAAGGGCCTCACCGACATGTCCGACATGATCAAGCGCGGCGAGGCTCAGGCCACCAACGATGCCGTTCACACGGCCCTCATTCAAGTCGAGAGCACCGAAGCCAGTTGGGCCGACAATTTTGCCAAGCCCTTGATTGCCAAGCGTCATCAGGTCGACTCCGGCGACGCCACAGTTTCCGATCTTCAAATCTTTTACTTGCAGAAGGATCCTTCCTCCTGGCTCGCCAAGTCTTCGACGGTGCTCGATCAAAGCAATGCGGATATCACCAAATTCCTGGAGCAAAGCACGAAATCTGCGAGCGCCGCGAGCAGCATTAGCATCTTCATGACCGTCTTCGGCACATTGGCGGCCATGATTGCTGGGGGCGTCATCGCCTTCTACACCTCCCGTTCGATCACCGAGCCCTTGAACCACCTCATGACCGTCACGCGCGAAATCGGTGACTCCGGCGACCTCGATCAGAACATTGATATTCACCGCAACGACGAAATTGGCGCCCTCGCCACCACCTTCAATAATATGGTGGCCTACCTCAAGGAAATGGCCAGCGTTTCGATGGCTGTCGCCGAAGGCGATCTGACCGTCGAAGTCGTGCCGCGCTCCAAGCGCGACACCTTGGGCAACGCCTTCCTGCGCATGTCCCACGGCTTGCAGCAGTTGGTGCGCACCACGCGCGATTCCGCAGGTCAAGTCTCCGCCGGCTCCAATCAAGTGGCGGGCGCCGCCGACGAATCGGCCAAGGTCAGCGTTCAGGCTTCTTCCGCCATTGAGGAAGTCAGCAGCACCATGCACGAGATGAGCATCAACGTGCAAAACGTAGTGAAAAACACCCAGATTCAGGCCTCCAGCGTCGCGGAAACCTCCGCTTCCATCGATCAGATGGTCACTTCGATTCAGCGCGTCGCGGACACCGCAAAAGTTTTGCTGGACATCGCCAATCGCTCGCGCGAAGAAGTGGTCACTGGCATCCAGACCATGGAAAAGGCCACCGACGGTCTCAACCGTACCAACCAGGCCATTCAGTCTTCCGCGGAAATCATCAACATCCTTGGCCACCGCGCCGATGACATCGGCAAGATTATTGAGGTCATCGACGACCTCGCCGAGCAGACGAACCTGCTGGCGCTCAACGCGGCCATCGAAG
>QHYJ01000245.1 GCA_003223255.1 Acidobacteriota bacterium
AACTGGATCATCTGGAAAAGCTCAGCAACAAAGCGGTTGAGGTGAACAATGTCACTCTTGACGGCGACATGTTGCAGCTTGCCGCCAAGTTTCTGGATATGGACAAGGACGACGAGGACTCCGCGCAGGTGAAAGGGTTCATTCGGAAGCTGAAGGGAATCTACGTCAAAAACTTCGAATTCGACGAGCCCAACCAATACAGCGTCGCCGATGTCGAGGAGATCCGCGCACAACTGGCCGCGCCCGGATGGAACAAGATCGTGGAGAGTCGCGACAAGCGCAACGCCGAAAACAATGAAATCTACGTGATGAAGGATGCCAGTAACAACATCGCGGGCGTCGCCATACTCGTAGCCGAGCCAAAGGAGCTTTCGGTCGTGAACATTGTCGGCCCGGTAGACCTGGACAAGCTGAGTTCCCTCACCGGCAAATTCGGTATTCCCGGAGATAAAAAGGACAAAGACAAGGAAAAAGAGCGCCCGAAGAAGAAAGCGTCCGCGGAGAACTCCGATGACAAAGGCTAAAACACATCGCCTTGCTGGTCTATTGTTCGCGTTTTGCGGACTTTTCTTCCTGCCGCCAGGCGCCAAAGCCGACGATTTCGGCAAGGTTGTGCACCTGATCGAGGCGGAGTATCACGTGCACCGCAATTACCGGTTCCTGATGTCCTTTGCCGGAGTGGTAGTCAAATGCTCGCACGTAGGCGGGATGAAGACCTTGAAAGCCGCCATTTTCGATGAGCAACATCTGGATGCGACGGAACTCGATAGCCGCCTCGACGAGCTGGTGGCACACGCCAGCGCCTCCGGCTGGCGGCCGCTGGTCAAGAACTTCTCCCGGCGCCGCGGCGAGTACGACTACATCTACGCGCAAACCAGCGGCAAGGACCTGAAGCTGCTTGTGGTCAGCGTTGAACCCGACGAAGCGGTTGTCCTGCAAGTGAAGCTCGATCCTGTCAAGCTGAGCAACTTCATCAACGAGCACGCGGGAGAAGGGGCCCGCCACGGACGTTGATCGCCTCGGTTTACTTCGAACTAAACCGGTCATCGCAGTTGCTTGCAGTCATCCCTCGAACCGAAGCGAAACACCGCGCCCAACTTTACAATCTTTCTACAACGTTATTGAGTTTGCGCAGACAGGGTCGATGCTGCCTTTAGAATCAGCGACCACCAGCTCAAATCCGAGCTAACGAGAACAGAATGCAACAATCAGCGACCACCAGCTCAAATCCGAGCTAACGAGAACAGAATGCAACAACGTTACGTGCCTTGCGGCAGGGCGAAATAACAATTCGGCAGCCACACCAAGAAATTTCTCGAGCCCGTTCCCAGATCCTGCGACTCGCAAGCGGGCGTACATCTCGTGAAGGTCCCCGCCAGCGACAAACCCAGACTTCAGCGGGCTATTAATACACTGGCTTGGCTTTCGAGACGTGCCAGTGCGTCCACAAACTGCTCAAGCTCGTTCCAAGTCTCTTCGCTCAACTCATTTTCCGGGGGACGATGCAGTGCCAATTCGACAACGCCGTCTGCGAGTGCCCAGGACAGTGCGCCCCCATTGAAACCTGTAATGTTTGTTCCGGAGACCATCTTCGGTTACAGACTAAATTCTCCTACAAGTGTAGCTTGAATAGATTAAAGTTAAACCCGATATGCCTGCTCAATCCCATCAGTCTGATCCCCGCATTCTGAGGCGCCGCACGCTTCAGACGGACCACCGCTGTCTTGCGACATTGTTGCCGCCGGATATTGCTGTGCTGGACATTGGTTGTGGATCGGGAGCCATCACTGCGGGAATCGCGGAAGCGGTTGGGCCTCAAGGATATGTCATCGGCGTGGATCGCGATGCGGCGGTGCTTGAGCTTGCGCGCAAGGAACATGCCACCTTTCCACACCTGCGCTTTGAGCTGGGCGATGCAACGAACCTCAATTTCCGCTCGCAGTTCGATATTGTGACCGCCGCACGAACGCTCCAGTGGATTGCTGAACCGAGCTTGGCCGTGGCGAATATGAAGAAAGCGGCCAAACCTTCCGGTATCGTCCTGGTTCTCGATTACAACCACATGCAAAACGAATGGGAGCCTAACGAGATCGCAGATCATCTGCCAGAACTGTTTCGGTCTGCCGGGCTGGTGGACATCCAAACTCACATTCAGGACGAAATCGTGCAAAGAGGCGAGCCAGATTTTCCTGAGCGAAGCGCCCATGGTCCGACGTTATCCAGAATATCGGTGGTCAGATTACGGATGCGGGATTTTGCACACAATCGCAGTTGCGAGAAGCGCAGGGGTGCTACAAACTCATGGCTTAAAACGGTCCTGATGAGGCAAACCCTCACGATGAGAACTGTGACGGCAAGAGTGGCATAGAGTCGATAGTACGAGCTGTCATTGAATCCTGCTGCCCTATCCCAGATACGCCTTAGCTGGCTAACTCTGTTGCTTAGTTTGAGCACCTTGAGTATGGAGCGGAATATGAGCAAAATCACATTGTCGATAGGGATTGTAGCCGCACTGGGAATCCTCGCGACTGCACTCGCCGCACGTGCTCCGGTGCTGGAGTTGGATAGCTGTCACGATGATCTAGCCCCAGTTTACGAAATATAGCGAGAAATGTGCGCGAAA
>QHYJ01000047.1 GCA_003223255.1 Acidobacteriota bacterium
TGGAGAACAGAAAGAAGTTTCCGGCAGGCCTTATGGGCGCAAAGCCGGATGCGCTTTTCTGTTCGCCGGGACTTCCCCCTATACCCACCATAGACCTTTTGCAACGAACTTTGCACCAAACCGCGAAAGGAATTTGTTTCATGTACAGCGTAACTCAAGGAAGGAACCTTGGTCACAATTCGAAAACTTTCGTAAGTTTCACAGTGTCCCCAAGAGACGCTAGCTCCCATCGAGACAAAGTTCTTGCACGGATTCCCAGGCGCCATTGTCGCTCCGCATGAATTCTCGCAGAAGTTCGGTGTCGGAGGTGATCGCAAG
>QHYJ01000048.1 GCA_003223255.1 Acidobacteriota bacterium
GGCTTCAGCCCGTGCGCCATGTACAAGGGAACTTCATAGTCGTACGTACCCGTGCCGAAGCCGACCCAGTTGTAGCGGCGATCGAGGAGCTCGAGTTTTAGACCCATCCGGTGGCGGGTAATGTTCAGCGGAGTCTGATCGTAGGGATCGTAAGAAGGAACGCCGGGATTGGCAGTGACAAAGCGCTCGGTCTCGCGAAGCCATTCGTAGTGCGCCTTGCGATTGAAGATCATCACGCCGGCGTTGAAGTACTCCTGAATGGGAATGTCCCATTCTTTGCAGGCGCGAACGACCATGGGATGAAGCCGTTCGGCAACGGCAACAACTGCATCGGCCTTGGCGAAGCGCGGCGGGTTCCAAGGTTTCAGGCAGACCATATCGGAGTCAAAAAACATCACCTCGTCGTGATCGACGAGATCGAAGATTCGCAATTTTAAATGATGCGAATAAGGAAGGCCGGAATTGGCGTAGTGCTCATCTCCCAAAATGACAGTCTTTAGGCCGGTCATTTTCTCGATGGCGTGCGCGGCATGATGCGCAAGCTTCGTGTAATACTCCCCAGTCCCAATGGTTACCGCGATCATTCTCGATTCCTTGTTGATTTCAAGGCCCATACAAGCGAAGCCTATGGCAGCTATGCCGCTGCCGGTTCCAAACGCTGCACGGACTGCCAACTCTCTTCCCTGGCCAGTGTGAACTCCTGCACGATTTGAGCTTCTGAACATAGAGCGAGTGCCGGCAGGCCTTCGCGCTCATGCGCAAACCAATACTGCCCAAAGCCCGGAAAGTGAGGAGGGCCGATCGTTCCGTCGCGATTGAGCTGGACGCGCATCTCGGTGTCCTTGTTCTGCGCCTTGAGCCGAAGCGTTCGGCCTTTGAGCTTATTCATTCTTTCTTCATCAATCTGGATGTGCCAATTAAAAGGGGGCTTGTAGCGACCCTCGAAAAAATCAATGTTGGCGAACTTGTTCTCCGGATGTAGGCCATGAGCCATGAAGACGGGCACTTCATAACTGAGCCGGCTGCCTCCATAACCGATCCAGTTGTAGCGGCGATCCAGCAGCTGGAGTTTGAGGCCGAGGCGATGACGAGTGATGTTCAGCGCGGCTTGGTCATAGGGATCGTATTCGGCGAACTTCGTATCCGTCTGCACAAAATGCTCCGTCTCTCGAAGCCACTCCCGATGGTGCTGACGATTCAAGATCAGCAACCCCGCATTGAAATACATGCCAAGCGGGATTTCCCAATCTTGTGCCGTGCGGACATGCAATGGCCGGGCGCTTTCCGCAACGGCGACTACGGCGTCTTTCCTTGCGACTCGTTCAGGTTTCCAGGAGTTCAGGCAAACCATGTCGGCATCGAAATACATCACGAAATCATCGTCGACGAAATCGAAAAGGCGCAGCTTGAGGTGGTGGGGAGCGGGAAGACCGGAGGCGGCGAAATGCTCATCGCCCAGAACGATGGTTTTGACGCCGGTTTTTTCTTCCACCGCGCGCGCTGCACGTTTCGCCAGACGGCTGTAGTATTCCCCGGTGCCAATGGTGATGCCCAACATAGCGTTCTACCTCCTTGCGACCGCGTGAGAAAACCGGTCCGAGTTGGTGATATCCATAATCCGTCTTTCCAGGATTGCACTCACGGAATGACGATTGAATTTCTGGATATGGTTCGAGGCGTTGTGAACTCTCCTGTGAATTTCGGGAGCCTGCCGATTCTCGTAGAGGGAGAGCAGCTTTTGTTCCAGGTCCTCCACAGAAGGGTAGGCCCATTTCATGCTCGAGTCGAAAAGATAGAAGCAATCTTCCGGCTTGATGTAATCCACCATAAAGTCGAGCAGCCAGGAGTTGTCCGCATTCATAAACTCGCAATTTCCCGAGTAGCCAGTGGCAATGGTCGGTTTTTCAAAAAGCATCGCGTCGGAAAGAGTCAATCCCCAGCCCTCCGAATGATGGGGGCTGACGTACACGTCCGCGAGCGCATAAAGCGCGTTAATCTGTGTTTCCGTCAAGTTCTCGTGCAAGACGATCAGGCCATCCTGCGGCGACTGTTCAACCACATCCTCTGGCCCCGCTTTGATGATGAGTCTGGCCTTGGGCATGGCGGACCGTTGCCTCTGAAACGCATGCACCAAAGCTCTTGTGTTTTTCCGCAGATCCCACAGCTTTGTGATGGTCAGAAAATAGAAATTGCCTGGATCGTAGGAGACCCGTTTGCGAATGGATTCGCGGTGCTCGTCCGAGTAATTCGTTTCTCGTTCAATTACGTGAGGAACATAGTGAACTTGGGGATGATGCCGACGGAAAACCCCAAAGCAGTAATGTGAACAGGTCCAGATTTCTTGAACGTGGCGGATCGCTTGGCTATAAGAGGCCGGCAACTCACTAGCCTCCCAGACGCAGTACGCGACCACATATTTCCCCTTCAGATCCGGGTAGTTTTCGAAAAGAGCCGCAAAACTGTGCGGCTCGAAGTGCAACACAACGATGTCCGCACACGCGACCTCCGTTACGATCTGACAGTGGTTCCGGAGGAGATCGCGGTACTGTCGCGCCACTCTGGCGTGGCTAAAATATCGGCCGCAGCCGTAGGATACCTTCAGGTTCTTCAGGCACGACATTCCTGCGCGGGTATGGTGTCGCGTAGCGTTTTGGCCGATGGCTTCCACAGTTTTCTAATTCGAAGCGCCAATGCGCCTTTTTGGAATTGCTTTTGTTTGCTCATTGCTGGGCCGTTGTGAGACCTGCAGGCCAAAAGAATCAGCCTGTCTCCAGTAGGGCAGGGATTCCGGGGCGCGGAGCCGAGCGTTTTTTTCGTCTTCGTGTTCGAAGATAAAAATCCCTGCCTCCCGTGTCAATAGCATCCGCCGGGAAGTTCAACTATGGATTGTTTTTTTTGTTTGCGGCCCGAGGATAGGGTATGCGATTAAGTAAAATGTAAAGGGTTCCCGGCATCGACGTGATGCTTCAGAGTACTCCTCCTGAAGAAAAGGAGTCTGAAGAAAAGGGGAAGGAGAGAAACAACCGAACATGCAAGTATCCGGCGTAGCGCGCGTAGCCATAACTCCCGACGGCAAGGCCATCATGGAGGTTGCAGGCCGTCCCGCTTTTCAACTGAACCCTGTTGCCTTGAGCATCTGGACCAAGCTGTCGGCTGGCCATTCCCTCCGGGAGATTAGCTCGGAGATTGCCGCGGAATTTGGCGCTCCCGAAGAGGTGACCGCAAAGGACGTTCACCGCTTTGTGAAGCAATTGAAGGAACATCTCCTCGTTTACGACGACGCCTAGAACTTCTGTTCTGATAAAAACTTACCTTAGGCTAGCCATCGTGGTTGCTTATGCATTTTGAGCCCGCCATGAGTTTCAGGAATCCGCGAAATGAAGGCGCTGTATATCGATCAGGTCACACACAATCCCGAAAGTCTCCAAAATAAAAATCATCAAACCATCAGAGGCGCGGACATCTTCGAGTGGAGCCTGTTTTCTTCATTAGTCGAATATGGAAGCTATGATGCCTACCTTGTGCAGGGGCTGACCGAAGATAGGAAGCAAGCTCTGTTGGCGGGTGGCTTGGCTGAGGACGGCGTCAAGCGGTTGGTTCCGGCGCCTCTCGGAGGGCTGCTGCCTCTCAGGGACTCCGATCAAGTGGTCTTTCTGACCGCTGGCCGGTACCTAAACGCTCTGGCCAGCATCCGTCAAAAACTGAGGCGTTGCGATGGACCTGCCTGCGGGTTCATCCATTCCATCAACTCTCCCCGCGTTGCGTTTTCTTTGCTGCAACAGTGTTTCGCAGGGCTCTTCAAGACAGACCTGTTGTTTTGCTCCAGCCGCGCCGGAATGAAAACGATCGACTCGTATATTGAGGAAATCAATCAATGCCTGCCGCAAGCTCTGCACTATCCCGTGCGCCGCGTGCTCGTTCCGTTGGGCGTAAACCTCCCTGCCGCAAGAAGAGAATCCGCTGGCCCTTTGCGGCAGCGATTGAATGTCCGGCCGGAAGTGTGCATTGCTTTGTATTTCGGGCGCCTTTCGCAGGCCAGCAAGTGCGATTTGGGGCCGCTTTTGGTTGCGCTGTCGCAGTTGCGGAGAAGAAAGAAAAGCCTTTACCTGATTATCGCGGGAGACGACACACAATCAAAGGAACTGACTCGTTTGGAGCAGCTCGCGCGCGAACTGAGTTGTCAAGAGCATGTGCGGATATGGCCTAATCCAACGGCTGAGGAAAAGCACGCACTTTATGCCGGCGCGGACTTCTTTGTATCTCCCAGCGACAATTTGCAAGAAACGTTTGGCTTGGCCGTTGCCGAAGCGATGGCCTACGGCCTGCCGGCGCTGGTTTCGGACTGGAACGGATACCGCGACCTGGTTACGGACGGCGAGAACGGGTTTCTAGTACCGTCCGTTTTACCGCCAGCCATAAAGGATCTCCATCTGTGCGACTGCGCGACATCGATGTTGGAGGAAGATTCGCTGGCCGAGTCCACCACCATAGATATCCGCTCCTTGTCGGAACGAATGGAAAAGCTTGCGGAGGATCCACAGCTTCGCGCACGAATGGGGCAATGTGGCCGTCAGTTCGTGGAGAATCATTGTAGCTGGCAAGTGGTCGTCAAGCGCTATGAAGAATTGTGGGAAGAATCTCTGGAGGCTGCCAGGGCAGTGCGTGTGCCACATGCGAGAACTGGCGGGATTCCCGGTCTTTCGCTGGAAAAATGTTTTGGTCACTACGCAACAGCCAAGCGCGAAAGCGATCAAAAATGCTTCATAACCGCGGAAGGCCGGGAGTGGCTAAAACGGCCCGGGCGTTTCTATTTTCTCGGCCAAATATCGTCTGTCCCGTGTCCACAAAAATTTGCAAACATCCTACGCGAAATTTCAAATCACCCGGGAATTTCGGTTTCGACTGTGGCTGAATCTCTCTCAAAGAATTCCGAGCCCGAAAATGCCGCGGAAGCGCATTGGGCTCTCGCACGTTTATTTAAATACGGGCTTGTGACTCACCAGCAAGCCGAATCCCAAGAATGACCCACAACACATGGGGGCAGTTTAGTCCCGGCTTCGGCGTTCCGTGGTCAAAGAAACAAAGACGCTCGAGCACTTTTCGTGTTGTAGAAAGTTTGTCGCAGCGATTTTAGCTATTCTTGGGCGGCTGCGCATAAGGCTCAGTTCCCAACAGCGCGGCAGGTGTGCTGTGCAGGTGCGTGTACAAACCGCCGGTGCGAATCAATTCATCATGGGTTCCTTGTTCCTCGATCACTCCGCGATTCAGCACGATAATGCGATCCACCCATTTGAGCGCGGCAATCCGGTGCGAAACAAACACCATCGTGCGATCCGGGAAGTGCTCCGCCAAATTCATGAATACTTTGCGCTCGGAGGGAGCGTCGAGGGCGGACGTCGATTCGTCAAGCAGGAGAATCGAGGGATTCTGCAGTACCGCGCGAGCCAACGCGACGCGCTGTCTTTCGCCGCCCGACAATGCATTGCCCCTGGGGCCTACGGGCGTGTCCCAACCCTCAGGGAGCCGTCGCAGCAATTCTTTCAAGCCGGCAATTTCAGCGGCCCGCTGAAGCTCTTTCCTCGTGGCAGAGGGATTTCCCAGCAACAAATTCTCCTTCAGCGTGCGGTCGAAGAGGACAGCGTCTTGCAAGAGATAACACACCTTTGTTCTAAGGCTCTCGAGCCGCACGTTTCGAACGTCCAGCCCGTCCACGTAAACGGCTCCTCGATCTGCGTCGTACAACCGGGCAATCAATTTTGCGATCGTGCTCTTGCCGCTGCCGCTCATGCCGACCAACGCCACTTTCTCTCCCGGTTCGAGCTTCAGACGGATTCCCTCGAGCACGCGCGTATGGTCTCTATAGGAAAAGCAGACATCGTCCAATTCCACGTACCCGCGAACAGGAGAGGGGAAATGAATCGCGTTCGGCATCTCCGGTACGCCGGGAGGCTGTTCGATCACTTCCAAAACGCGGCGTATATTAGTGCCGAGCCGATTCAATTGAGAATAAATGTGCACGGCCGAACCCAGCGGGTCGAACAGCGCACCTACATAGCTGTAAAACGCAACCACACCGCCAATGGTTAGAGCGCCGACAAATACCTGATAGCCGCCGTAGCCGAGAATGGCGATCGTGCCCAAGGCAATCATGCCCATGTAGCAGGTGCTGAACATGACCTCCACCAACTCGCGGTGGTTCAGGGCTTTCATGCGGTTCACGGCCCGATGCAGGAACGCTTGTTTTTGATTTTCTTCTTGATGCAGAAGCTGAACCTGGATGACGGAGGCAAGGTGCTCCTGAAGAAAGCTGTTTTCCTCGGCAGCCCTTTCCTGCACGGAGTCTGAAGCGCGGCGAAGGGGTCCCTCAAATTTCTTTCGAAAGACAAAGAACAAGGGCATGAGGGGAAGAACAATGCAAGTAAGCTTGAAATCCAAGGAAAGCATGGTTCCCATGACGAAAAGGGCTTTGAATACCGTTTGCAGAAGGAAAGGCACGAGATTCGATCCCACCTCGGCCACCTGGTCGACGTCTTGCTCGACGCGGTAGAGTCGTTCTCCCACCGGGGTCGCTTCATGATAGTCGGCAGAGAGACGGTTCATCTGTTCCAGAATGTTGAGGCGCATTCGGAGTACGAGTTTCTGAATCGTTTGGAAATTCACCAGTTCCGATAGCGTGAAAAAGCCCAAGCGAAAAACGTACAAAGCGAAAAATCCGCCGGCGGCAAAGAGCAGAAGGCGAAAATTCTTTGCGGGAAGAACCCGGTCAATCAGCCACTTCATGAGCAAAGGGTCGAGCAGAAACATGACGCTGCTCAGGACAACCAGCAGCACGCTCAAAGAGTAGGCGGGGAGAAGGGGCGACAGCTGGCGAAAGAACCAGCGCGCCTGCGACTTGAAACTAGTTTTCATTGGGCTCCTCTTCTCCCGACAATGGAATCTGCACTTGGCCAAACAGCACTGCTTTGGAAGGACTGGAGGTCGTGAAAAAAGAGCCGTCTCTGCTGGGTTGCTCTACCCTGGCGAGGATTGGCCTAGAGCAAGACTGCGCCTAACAAGTCGACGGAAATCGGATTCTTCGGGCGGTCGTCAGATTTGGAGCTGAGCATCCGGATTTTTGATGCTCTCATCGACAATCTCTTGTTGTGCGCTGGCCGCTCGCTGCATTTGGTAACGCTTGGGCCGTTTCCCAAATGTGTTTTGAAAACAGCGCGAAAATGCGGAAGTAAAACTATAGCCAAGAGCTCTTGCCGCTTCGTCGATATTCAAATTGTTCGATTCTCTGAGGAGCTTTTCCGCCGTCATCATGCGAATCCGCCGGGAATAAGCCCGTATGGTGGTCCGATATAACCTCTTGAATTGCTTGCTCACCAGCGACAGATTGACTTGAAAGGCTTGGCATTCCTTGGCGGGACTGCACGAAAGACGGCCGCCGGATTCGTCGATCAACTGGCGAATTCTTTTGGCCGCCAGCTTGGAGCGGGATTCCGCTCTTTCCAAGATCGTGTCCGTCGCCCAACCAAGAAAGAGCACTTCCGGTGCCCAATAGACCTCTTTGGCTAGTTCTATGTTGCGCGTCACAGGCATCCTTACCTCCAACCATCCCCTTATGCGGCGACATCTTTCTTGTATCGCCAAATCTTTCTGAAATTGTTTGGGCTCAAGTGAAACTGTCGCAAAAAGCATCTGGTGAAGTTGCGAACATGCTGGTATCCCGCGTCGATGGCAATGGCTTTCACCGGTGCATCGGTCGTCCGCAACTGTTGCGCGGCAATATCCAAGCGCCGCTTCTTTATGTATTCTTTGATTCCCAAACCAGTGCACGCTTTGAAAAGCCGGCGCGCCTGCCGTCCTGAAATGCATAAGCCGAGTTGCCGGCAGATTTCATCAAGGCAGCGCACGCCAGCGGGATTGCTGTCGATCAAGTTTCTGAGTTTTTGGACGCGCCAGTCCTCGCTAATGCGCGACTCCGTGCTTTTCGGAAAAAACAATTTGAGGAACTCCCCCGGACTCCCCCACCTCAGAACAACAGGTTGCTCGTACATCATCGACCTTGCCTCCTAGCTTTCGTGGTTGGATGAACAAGTTCAGTGATTGAGATGAATGCTGTATCTGAATTAGGCCTTGCACCTTAGTATTTAGGAATTACAGGGGCTGGCAATTCTGGAAACCTGAAGAACTACAAAAAATTTAGGAGCGAAACTTTCGCAACCTCAGGAGCCGTGACCCTTAGCATCAGCTCCCACTTCTCACAAACACAGTCGCTTAAACTAAGAAGAAACCGGGAATCTGTCAATGAGGTATTTCCCTCAAATAGGATGCGGGGAGGCCCGCAAAATTTTAACCGGTTTTGAATTCGCGGCAATTCAACAAAAATTTAACAAATTTGACATGACTTGTGCGGTTTCTGCTCAAGCGCGGGCGCGCCGTATTTTTATTAGGTTTTGCAGATAAGGTCAAAGAGAATTCTGATTTGCGCCCAGTACTACTCCTGTCGCAAAGCATGGGTGGGATCCACGCGGCTGGCACGACGCGCCGGTACGAGGCTCGCGAGCATAGCCGCGAGGACCAGGAACGGGATCACAATCATAAAAGTCGAGAGGGCCGTAGGCTGCATTCCTTCTACCAAGCGCTCCAAAATGCGTCCGGCTGCCAAAGCGGCAACGGTGCCAATACCTATGCCCAGTAGAATCATTTCCCAACTTTGACGTAGAACCAGCCATGTGACATCGGAAGGGCTTGCACCGATGGCCATGCGCAAGCCGATCTCCGGGACGCGCCGGCCTGTCAAATACGCCAGCACGCCATAAATGCCGATGCAAGCGAGGACCAAAGCCAAAGCGGCGAAGATCCCAAACAAAAGCAACAGGAAGCGTTGCATTTCCAGGGAGTCATGCGCAAGCTGCTCCATCGTGCGTACTTGATAGAGCACCTGGTCGCCTGTAGCGCCACGCAATGCGCGTCTTAGCGGTTCGACCAGGGTCAATGGGGGAACCGTGGTGCGCACAGCGATGGACATGAGCTGAGACCAGCGCGTCAAAAATGGTGGCGCTACTTGGGCAAAAGGGTAATAAAACTGCGTGCGCAGTTGGGCTTGATCGTCGCCTGCCAAGCCCCAGTAGCGCACGTGCCCAACGACGCCGACGATTTTGAACGGCGTGGAACATTCCACAAATTTATTGACGTCCGGCTGAGGGCAGGGCATATCGGGAATCCACAAGTTTTTCCCGAGGGCATCCTGTCCAGGAAACGCGCTTGTCGCCAGAACGTCGTCGACCACGATCACCGGCTCGCTTCCCAGGCGATCGTGGTCATCAAAAAATCGCCCTTCGAGAAGCGGAATGCCCATCACTTTCAGATAGTCCGGCGTCGCGCTGCTCGCCAGCGCCATTGGCTGTTTGTTCTGGGGCGGGACATCGGCGGTCGTCCAATAGCCGTATTCGTTGTTGCCTTGCCGCATGGGTACGATATCCACGGCGGTAAGGGACTGCACTCCGGGCACGCGCCGCCCGCGCTCAATCAGATCCTGCCAGGCTGCGGGAATCTTCGCGGGATCGGCGAGGGTGGCCGGAGAAAGACCCACGCGCATGACCAGGAGATTGCGGATGTCGAGCCCGGGATTGAGGGAAGAAGCATGCAATAGGGCGCGCCCGAGCATGCCGGCGGCGACCAGAAGAACAATTGCCAAGGCCATCTCGGACTCGACGAAGGCGGAGTGTAAGCGCCGCGTGCCGGCGGTTACCGTTCGAGCTCCGGCGCGCAGAATTTGTTCCACTTCCTTTACCGGGGCGCGCCAAGCAGGCGCCAGTCCACAAAGAACGTTGGTCAAGAGGGCCAAAGCGATGGCAAAAAGCAGCACACGCCAATCCAGTTGCACTTCGTCGGCACGAGGTAAATCACCAGGCCAGAAAGCCAAAAAGGGATGAAGACCCCAATTTGCAAGCATCACACCGAGAATGCTGCCCGTGAGGCTGAGCAGCGCGCTCTCTGTTAGATACTGCCGTACCAATCGGCCGCGGCCAGCGCCGAGAGCTACGCGCATGGCCATTTCGCGTTCGCGGGAAATCGCACGCGCCAGCATCAGACTGGCCACGTTAGCGCATGCGATGAGCAGCACGAGTCCCACGGCGCCAAGCAGCAGCCAAAGCGTGGAGCCCACGTCGCCAACAGGAGGCTGTAGCCGCTTGACTTGCAGCGAACGGCCTTTGTTGGTGTCCGTGTAAGCTTGCGCCAAATGGCTTCCTGTTAATGCCACCTCGGCTTGAGCTTGGGCCAATGTCGTACCAGGATGCAGGCGCCCCACGACGCGGACCGGCTGTGCCGCGCGATTGTGCAAGTATCCTGCCGGGTCTTGGCCGAGCGGCGTGTAGATTTCGGGCTCGTCTCCGTACAGCTTGAATCCGGGGGGCGCAACCCCAACAATCGTGTAGTGCTTCTCGTCGAGAAAGAGCGAACTGCCCAACACCTCGGCTGTTCCGTCGAAACGCTGCTGCCAGAAACTGTAGCCAAGGATGGCAACAGGAGTGGCGCCAATCTTGTCCTCCTCGGGCAAGAAGGCGCGGCCCAACCCGAGAGGCACGCGTAGAACGGAAAACAATTCGGATGAGATTTCAAAGTAGTCCACGTACTTAGCATCACCCGGCGCGCTGAGCGTGCCGGAGTTGTAGACTAACGCGGCCATGTCGAGCGAATGGCTATCGCGCTGGCAATCAAGAAAATCAAGATATGCGAGTTTCTGCTCCCCCCAGATTTTTGTGTTCCACCCTTCGGTGTGGCCGTTCACGGCCACAAGCCGGTTGGGTTCTGGATAGGGCAGTGGCTTCAGGAGCACACCGCTGACCAGGCTGAACATGACCGTGGTCGCTCCGGTGCCAAGCGCCAGCGTCAGCAGCGCGACCGCGACAAAACCGGGAAGCTGCCGAAAGCTGCGCAATGCATAACGCACGTCCTGAAGGAAATCAGCGGCCCAGCGCCATCCCCACATGTCCCGGGTAACTTCTTCGGTGATGCTGACATTTCCGAATTCACGGCGCGCGGCATGCCTGGCTTCGTTGGCCGTCTGGCCCGATTCCAGGGCTTCACGCTCCGCAAGAAGCAAATGCCCTTGAATCTCTTCCTGCAGTTCCTCATTGTGCCGCGCTCTACGCCAGAACGCCCATTTCATGGTACGTCCTCCTTTTCTGCAGGATTCAGGACTCCGGCGATAGCGGCGGTGAGACGTTCCCAGCGCGAGCGCTCAGAAACTAATTGCCTCTTTCCCGCTTTTGTCAGGCGATAGACCCGCAATCGAGGGCCAACGTCGGAGGGCTTCCATTCCGCGGCGACCCAGCCTTTACGCTCGAGCCGGTGCAGCGCGGGATAAAGCGAGCCGGTGTCCACTTTCAGAATCTCACCCGAATTTGTGCGAATCGCCTTGCTCAGCGCATATCCATGACGGGGCGCCCACTGCAGGGTCTGCAGGATGAGCATGTCCAGAGTGCCCTGCAGAATCTCGGTGCGGTTCTGGTAGCGGTCGTTTCGTTTCGCCATCTCTTTGGTAAGTAGACGATCTTCTTAGCTCTAGGTGAGCATTCTACATACCAAAAAGACGCGGCACAGAAGGAGTCTCTTGAAGCGATGGCGGGTGGCCGCGCCTTGTGCTACCGCACCAACTGCCAGGAATCGGGAAGCATTGGAGTTACAATGGAAGCGTCGCATCTCGACCCCGGTTCCCCGCTCCTCTTGGCGTAATATTGGAGGCCTTTATCCGAGTGCGAGTGAGAGTTAAGCTGTTCGGACATGGGACGGGCAATCCCATTTTCGGGTAATCCGCCCCGGCCCCATGCCACGGGTACCTGCTAATGCCCTGAATTTGTAGGACTTAGGGCAGGGAACCTTGGGCATGTGAGTTGCGTTCCAAAGATTGGACCTTATTATGGACATTCAACGACCTTCCAATGCGCGGGCAAAGAAAATCCGCCGAATTATCTACGCCGCGGTAGCGTTCCTCCTGATCGGGGGCGTGAGCTTTGGCCTTTCCCGGTTGCGTCCCGCGGCGCCTACCGTGGACCGAGCGACCATCTGGACCGATGACGTGAAGCGCGGACCGATGCTCCGCGAAGTGCGTGGCTTGGGAACGCTGGTACCCGAAGACATTCGCTGGATCCCGGCGCAGACCAACGCAACGGTAGAAAGAATTGTGCTGCGGCCCGGTGCGATCGTGCACCCGCATTCCGTTATCCTGGAACTAAGCGATCCGCAATTGCAGCGCGACCTACTGGATGCAGAATACCAATTGAAGGGCGCAGAGGCCGACTACGCCAACCTCAAGGTTCAAGTAAATAGCCAGTTAATGAACCAAAAATCCGTGGAGGCCTCGGTTCGCAGCGACTACGAGCAGGCTCGCCTGCAGCATGACGTAGACATAAAGCTATTGAAGGAGGGCATCCAGTCCAGCCACATTGAGGACCTTTCCAGAGTCAAAGAAGAGCAGCTAAAGATTCGGCTCCAATTGGAAGAAGAACGGACACGCGTGGCCACGGACTCTGCGGCGGCTCAGCTTGCAGCGCAAGAAGCCAAAGTAGAGCAGCAGCGCGCGCTCTATAACTTGAAAAAGAGCCAGTACGATGCCTTGCACCTTCGCGCGGGAATCGAAGGTGTGTTACAGCTTGTGCCGGTGGAGGAAGGACAGCAAGTATCGCCTGGAACGAACCTGGCGCGCGTGGCCGATCCAAAAAGGCTCAAAGCGGAAATCAAGATTCCGGAAACGTTGGCGAAGGATGTGGCCATCGGTCAAAAAGCAACGATTGATACGCGCAATGGCATAGTCAACGGCAGTGTCATGCGCGAGGATCCGTCGGTACAGAATGGAACGGTAACCGTCGACGTGCGCATAACTGACCCCCTGCCGCAAGGAGCGCGGCCTGACTTAAGTGTTGACGGAACGATCGAATTAGAGAACTTAAAAGACGTGCTGTACGTCGGCCGGCCGGTGAACGGCCAATCCGACAGCAAGATAGGAATTTTCAAGCTTGTGGATGACGGAGCAGAGGCTGTGCGTGTGAATGTCATGCTCGGGCGGGCTTCGGTGAATACCATTGAGGTTAAGGAAGGGCTAAAGGTCGGAGATAAGGTCATTCTCTCGGATATGTCGCAGTGGGACGCCTTCGACCGCATCCGGCTCAAGTGACGAGGGTGGTCTCTTTGCAAGTGGTCCGGGGCAAGAAGCCAGAGAAGAACGGGAAGGGATGGGGGCAAGGGAACGCTGATGCAGACGCTATGGCAGGACCTGCGCTACGGCGTGCGAATGCTGGCGAAGAATCCCGCGTTCACCGCGGTTGCGGTTCTGACACTTGCGTTGGGCATAGGGGCGAATACAGCGATTTTCAGTTATTTGGATGCCTGGCTGATCAAGCCTTTACCCTACCCGAACTCTAACCGGCTGGTGATCTTCGAATCGCATGACAAGAAGAAGGGCTGGACCAGGGAATATCTCACTTCGACGGCTTCCTTCCTCGATTTTCAAAAGCAGAACAACTCCTTCGAGCAAACGGTCGGATGGAGGGGGACGAATTTCAACCTTACCGGCGATGGCCCTCCCGCACTCGTCGAGGGCGGAGAAGTGAGCTGGAATTTCTTTGACACGCTGGGCGCTAACCCAATTCTGGGTCGAACGTTTGCCCCTGACGAAGATCGGCCGGGAAGGGGACGCGTCGCCATTCTTGGCGAGGGGCTTTGGCGCGGCCGGTACGCTGGCGAGCCGAATATCATCGGGCGAAATATCACGATAGGCGGCGAGGCTTACACTGTGATCGGCGTTGTGCCCGGTACGTTTCAGTTTCCCCTGATGGGCATCGCGAATCTGTGGACGCCACTCGCTCTAACGGACAAGGAGCGAGCGGATCGAAGTAACTCGACTTTTTCCGCGTTTGGCCGTTTGAAGGCGGGTGTGACCGCCGAGCAAGCCGAAGCGGAAAGCGCAGCCATTTTTGGCCAACTCGAAACGCAGTTTCCACAAACCAATGAAAACCTAACCTTGCTGGTGGACTCCATGACCTGGACGGTGCGCCGGAAAGAAGGTGTGCCAGAGTTGCTCACCTGTTTCGTGATTGTGGGGCTGGTTTTGCTGATCGCCTGCGCGAACGTGGCCAACCTGATGCTGGCCCGCGCCATGGGACGCATGAAGGAGTTTGCGGTCCGTGGCGCCCTGGGCGCAACGAAGCGGCGGCTGGCACGACAGCTTTTGACCGAATCGTTGCTTTTGTTCTTCTTCGGCGGGGTGGCCGGGACATTCTTCGGACTTTGGGGAGTGCGTTTGATCGAATCATGGATACCGGGTCACATCCGTGGTTATCTCGTGAATTACGGGCACGTCGACCTGGACTTTGCGACGCTGGCCTTCACATTGGGAATCGCTTTGTTATGCGGTCTTGTTTTTGGCTTGGCGCCTGCGTTTGAAAGTGCCAGGCTCGACGTGAACCACACACTCAAGGAAGCGTCGAGCCAGGCGTCGGGCAGCAGGCGCAGTGCGCGTTTGCGGCAAATTCTTGTGTCGGCCGAGATTGCGCTGGCCGTCGTGGTTCTCATAGCCACAACGTTGCTAGTAAAAAGCTTCATCATTTCCGTGCACTCCAGCCCCGGATACAATCCGGCAAACCTCATGGTGGCGCAACTCGCGCTGCCTAAAACGAAATACAATCAGGATGCGCAGTTGAGAAATTTCAGTGAAGAAGTGCTGATGCGCATGCAAGCCCTGCCGGGAGCTGTTTCCGTCGGCGCGGCAAGTAACGTGCCGTTTGGCGGCTTCGGACAATGGGTCGAACTTCAGGCTGCCGGGAAGCCGTCTCCTCGGCCCGACGAAAGGCTCTACGCACATTTCACGGCCGCATCGCCCCAGTATTTTTCGGCGATGCAGATTAAGCTCGTTAAAGGCCGCTTGCTTAATTCTGGGGATGGCCTGGGTAGTTCGCCGTCGGCGATGATCAATCAAACCATCGCTCAACAGATGTGGCCAAACGAGGACCCCGTGGGACGACAAATTCAATTTGGCGAACAACACACCGTCTGCACGATTGTTGGCGTGGTGAATGACGTAAAGATGCATGAATTGCGGCCCCGCCTGGAGCGCCAGTTGTACGTTCCTCTCACTCAGTTCCCCTCCGCAACGTTGGGATTCGTCGTGCGGACCGCGGGCGATTCGACGGCAATGGCCACCGCCATTCGCGACGCAATTTGGACGGTGGACCGCGACCAGCCGATCTCTTCCGTCGAGCCTCTTGAAACCTTGATAGCGGTAGTGGACGCGGGCAACCGCGTGGTCACCAAGCTGATGGTTTTCTTTGGCGCGCTGGCCATGTTTTTGGGAGCGATTGGAATCTACGGTGTGATGGCGCATGTGGTTTCGCAGAGAATCCATGAGATCGGGATCCGCATGGCGCTGGGAGCCAGCCCGGCGCAGGTGATGCGCATGGTCATCAGCCAGGGATTGAAACTGGCATCGATTGGCATCGCTGTAGGAGTGCTTTGCGCCTTAGCAGCAAGCAGAGGGCTCGAAACGATGCTCTATCAAGTCGCACCGAGCGATCCCGCGACGTTCCTTGGCGTGCCGGTTTTGTTTGCCGCTGTCGCTCTGGCTGCATGCTATATTCCGGCGCAGCGGGGCATGCGCGTGGACCCCTTGGTAGCGCTGCGATATGAGTGATCTCCGGATTCGGAATTTCTAGACTGAAGGTTGGAAGGAAGCAATGCGGACGCTGTGGCAAGACGTGAAATACGGGCTACGGATACTGGCGAAGAACCCGGGGTTCACGGCAATTGCGGTGACCACGCTGGCGCTGGGAATAGGGGCAAACACAGCCATTTTTTCGGTCTTGAACCAGGTGTTGCTGCGGCGGCTGCCGGTCCTTAATCCCGAAAGGCTGGTGATCCTGAAATCGCCGGGCCCGAAACGTGGCCATGTCTGGAGCGATGGCGACGATTCCGAAATCTTTTCTTATCCGCTTTACAAAGGCTTGGCAAAGAACACGGCGGTCTTCGATGGCGTGATCGCGCGCTATGAGTTTTCCGCGAGCATCGCCAGCAACGGCCAGACGGAGCGAGGCTCCGGCGAGCTCGTCAGCGGAAACTATTTCGAGACACTGGGCGTGCGGCCGGCCCTGGGTAGGTTGTTGATGCCTGCGGACGATGATGTTCAAGGAGCGCATCCTGTTCTCGTGCTGAGTCACGGCTACTGGACGCAGCATTTTGGCGGCGACTCCGGTGTGCTGAATCACACGATTCTCGTGAATAACACGGTAATGACCATCGTTGGCGTGGCGCAGGCGGGGTTCACGGGGATCCAAGTCGGGCAGACACCCGATATCTTCGTGCCCATCACCATGAAAGGGCAGATGACGCCAATTCGCAATGGATTGGACGACTGGAATGACTCCTTTTTGGCTGTACTGGCTCGGTTGAAGTCAGGCGTGTCCAGAGAGCAGGCGCAAGCGGCTATCAATGTCGACTACCACCCCCTGCTCGAGCAACAGATGGAGCACCTCGGGGGCTCCGGCGATCGTGTCCACGGGAAAGACCGCGAGGAGTTTCTGAATAAGAAGGTCGTACTTTACCCCGGCGCGCAAGGCCGCACGACAGTCCAGCGCGACTCCGGCCCGGCGCTCAAGGCGTTGTTTGCCATGGTCGGCTTGGTGCTGCTCATTGCGTGCACGAATGTGGCCAACCTGCTGCTGGCCAAGGGTGCAGCGCGCCAGCGGGAGTTCGCCGTTCGTTCGGCCCTGGGAGCAACCAAAGGCCGGATGATTCGTCAATTGATGGTGGAAAGCTTCCTTTGCGCAGTTGCTGGTGGGGGGTTAGGCATTCTCCTGGGGGCTTGGTTGATGAACATTTTGACCCAAGCCGTCGTTTCTGAAGGAGGAGTGCAAGGGATAACTTCGCAGGTGGACGCGACTGTTCTGGGATTTGCCGCTGCGGCGACGGCCGCCTCGGCCTTCGTGTTCGGCTGGATCCCCGCGTGGCGGGTCGCGCGGGGAGGCGTATCGCAGATTCTGAAAGACCAGGGTTCCACGGGATCTGCGGGGCCGGGCCACGTGCGTTTCCGCAAGGTGCTCGTAGCCGGACAGGTGGCGTTTACCGTGCTGCTGCTCGCGGGAGCCACACTGTTTGCGCAGACCCTGTGGAACCTGCGCAAACAGAATCTGGGATTGAGCACAGAGAACCTGATTACCTTTTCGATTTCCCCGCAGTTGAGCGGATACGATGGGCTGAAAACCATCGCCTTGGTGGACCAATTGAGGCAACGCCTGGCAGGGCTTCCCGGAGTATTGGGAGTAGGGTCATCGCAAATCCCCGTGCTGACCGGTACCGACATGGGATCGAACATCACCGTCGAAGGCCGCCCAAACACGGACAACGACGAGCGTCACGTCAACTATGACGCCGTTAGCCCGAATTACTTTTCGACCATGAAGATTCCGCTGCTTTCGGGGCGGGAATTCAACGACGCCGATATGGCTACAAGCCCGAAGGTTGCGGTCATCAACGAAGCCATGGTGAAGGCATTTTTCCCGAACAGAAACCCCATCGGCGTGCACTTTGCGATGGGTTCGGGCGATGTCAAGCCAGATATTGAGATTGTCGGAGTAGTGAAAGACGCCAAAGAATCGCATGTGCGCGACAACGCCAGGCCGTATTTCTATCGGCCGTATGCGCAGTTCGGAAAGCTCTTCGGAATGACCTTTTATGTGCGGACCAACCAAGACCCGCTGCTCATCGCCAACGACCTGCGGCAGATCGTGAGGCAGCAGGACGCGAATTTGCCGCTCTACGAGCTGAAGACCATGCGCCGCGTCGTCGACGAGGATTTGTTTGCCGAGCGGGTGATTGCCGGGCTTTCGTCGAGTTTTGGCGCGCTGGCTGCCGTCCTTGCAGCGCTGGGGATTTACGGCGTGCTGGCGTATTTGGTGGTGCAGCGAACCCGGGAGATTGGCATCCGCCTGGCGCTCGGCGCCCCCAGCGCGCATGTTCGCGCTTTGGTGTTCAAAGAGGTGGGCTGGATGGTGCTTGCCGGCGCGGCCGTTGGATTGCCATCAGCCTACGGGCTTGCGCGCGTTAGCGAGTCGCTGTTCTTCGGAGTGTACGCTGGCGATATTGCGGTGTACCTCGTATCGTTTGGCGTCATCGTGATGATTGCAACCATCGCTTGCTATGTGCCCTCGCGGCGGGCGACGCGGATCGATCCGATCGTAGCTTTGCGCTACGAATAGAGACTGGATGTAGTTGGGCCCGCGAATGTATGGGTAAAACGGTTTTCGTGAACTGAATTCGATAAGGAGAAGCCATGGTAGAAACAAATGGAACCCTGATCAAGATGGAAGGCGTGAAGAAAGTCTTCTACACCGATGAAGTGGAAACGCATGCCCTGGAAGAAATCCATCTGGAGATCAAGCGAGGACAGTACATCTCCATTGCCGGTCCTTCGGGCTGCGGCAAGTCCACGCTGCTCTCGATTCTGGGGTTGCTCGATTCTCCCACCGACGGCAATTACTGGCTGAACGGCCAGCCGGTAGCGAAACTTACCATTAGCGAGCGCACGAGGATCCGCAATCGCGAAATAGGCTTCATCTTCCAGGCGTTTAACCTGATTGGGGACCTCACGGTCTACGAAAACGTCGAACTGCCGCTGACCTACCGCGGCACGAGCGCCGCCGAGCGGAAACAGAAGGTGCAACAGGCGCTTGAGCGTGTAGGCATGGCGCATCGCCTGCGGCATTACCCGTCGCAACTCTCCGGCGGTCAACAACAGCGTGTGGCCGTAGCACGCGCGTTGGTGGGCGATCCCCTGATTCTGATGGCGGATGAGCCTACGGGGAACCTCGACTCGAAAAACGGCGAAGCCGTGATGGAGTTGTTGCGCGACTTGCACCGCAACGGCGCAACCATCTGCATGGTTACGCACGACCAGCGCTATGCCAACTTTGCGGAGCGCACCATTCACCTTTTCGACGGCCGCATTGTCGAGGAGACCCGGGAAGCCGAAGTCGGTGCCTGACGTTCCGGGAGGCGGTATGGGCACGATCCTGCAGGACATCCGGTTCGGCTTGCGCATGCTTGGCAAGCACCGGCTGGCAACAGTGGTCTCTATCCTGGCATTTGCCGTGGGCATAGGCGCCAACACCGCCATGTTCAGCGTGGCCGAGGCTTTTCTGCTGCATCCGGCGCCGTTTGAAAACGCAAACCGGATTGTCGCCATGGTGGATTCCCGCCCGCAGCAAAACATTGACATCAATGGCATTGCGCCTGCCACTTACTTCGACTGGCAGAAGGAAGTGCGTTCGTTCGATCGCCTCGCGGCCTATGCATGGCAGGAATTAAATCTAAGCGGTGATGACCATTCCCAGAAGGTCAATGCTTTTCGGATTTCCGCCAATTTGTTCGAGACCCTCGGGGTTCAGCCGCAGCTGGGCCGCGCGTTTGTCAGGGACGCTCTTGCTTGCCGCAGTCGCGGCCCTGGCGTCGTATCTGCCCGCGCGCCGCGCAGCGCGCGTGGATCCGCTGGTCGCGCTACGCTATGAGTAGGGAACTAGAGGAGATCCCTTGGAACCATTGATTCAACTACGTAATCTAGAAAAATCCGTGGAGGCGGGGCCGAACCGGTTTTTCCTGCTTCGCCGCATCAATCTGGATATCCAGCCTGGCGACTTTGTCACCATCATGGGCCCTTCCGGCGCCGGAAAGTCCACATTGCTCAGCATCATCGGGATGCTGGATGGCGCGTGGGCTGGCGAGTATTACTTCCACGGCGAGCCCGTTCACAAA
>QHYJ01000246.1:0-2415 GCA_003223255.1 Acidobacteriota bacterium
GAGCCCCGACTGAACTTCCGACGTTCTGCGATTCAGCGACTCGGCACCTTAGGTGATCCGTCGGCAATTCCTGCCTTGCGGAAGTTACTGGATGATCGGAGTGTGCGGTTAGAGGTGGCAGTGGCGCTAGCGGAATTAGGTGATCACGCGGCAATTCCGGCACTGATTAGCGATTTTCTTACAGGCGATTCCATATCTGGACGCCATCAGGGAATATGCTTGTTACAGCGCCTGACAGGGCAAACAATGGGGTTCGATCCTGAGGCCGAGCAAGCTTCCAGGAACAGCCGCAATCGAAAGATGGAAAGAATGGCGGAGCAAGCACGAAAGCCCTTAGCCGAGCATTAAGAGGTGGTCAATCACTGCACCCAGGTGACGTATCCGGACAGCAAGCTTGAAACCACCACCTACGACGCGCTGGGCCGGCGGGTGGCACAGACGATAAATTCGAAGACGATTCTGGGTGCCGCATATACGCCGGTTTTGAGTGTGCGGGTTTTGACTTTTCTCGTTAATAGCAGCGCGAAATGATTGGACGTCTCCGCCAACTCCTCGGCGCACTCCTTTCGTTACCAATTGCTTTTTCCGCATGTGCCATTGCCAGCGATCCGAACAATGTGAATGGGGCGGTCACTTATACCTACGACCCGGTGGGCAACCGCACGCAGAAAGTGTCGACGCTGCCGGGTATCGGGGCGGGCCGTCGAACTACAACGCGAACGATCAGCTGGCGACAGCCACCTACGACGCCAACGGGAACACCACGGTGTCGATCGGCTTGGGCTACGTGTAGGGCTTCGAGAATCCCCTGCTGCAGGCCAACGGCATCACCTACGTGTACGATGGCGACGGCAACCGCTTTTTGAAGACGGTAGCCGGTGTGCCCACGCAGTACGTTGTGGATGAGGAGAACCCCACGGGGTACACGCAGGTGGTGTCGGAGATGACTCCAACGGTAACACCCTCACCAGCGTGACCGGCTCGAACACCACCACCTATGCCTGGGACTTCGAGAACCGGCTGACGAGAGTCACCCTGCCCGGAACCGGCGGCACCGTCAGCCTCAAATACGATCCGTTCGGCAGACGCATCTACAAATCCTCTTCGTCCGGCACCAGCGTGTACGCTTACGACCTCCAGGACCTCATCGAAGAGACCAACTCTTCCGGCGCGATGGTTGCCGGGTATGCGCAGGGGCTGAAGATCGACGAGCCGTTGGCCATGCTCCGTAGCGGCACGACGAGTTACTACGAAGCGGTCGGTCTTGGCTCGATCACGTCGCTTAGCAACACCGCCGGAGCTCTGGCGCTAACTTACACGTTCGACTCGTTCGGTAAACGCCGAGACCGCCTGCAAGGTTCGAGGGCTCGCTACTATGATCCGAATGTAGGCAGGTTCATCTCGGAAGACCCGATCGGGTTCAGAGGTGGAAACAACTTCTATCAGTACGTACTCAATGATCCGTTAGACGGCATCGATCCGTTTGGATTGGACACTACGGTCATAATCGTTTACGACGAGGGGTACGGCGGAATCACGTACGGTTCCCACGCCGCCCTTCTTATCGATAATGGCGGAAATCCAATTCTTTACGATCGGCGGGTGGGTACTCGGCAAAAAACAACTGCGGATCAGGGCAAGCTTGCGGGGGATTCAAAGCCGAGGCCGGTGAAAGTACGGCGGGTCAGCGACTCACGAACTATTCCGCCAGCTGTGGGAACGTTGAGGGAAGAAAAGTTGAATGTTCATAGATTTCCATATTGTGAACATACGTGCTATGCTCAAAATAGGAGGATGAGCGTATGGCCTTAGCTAAGACGAGGTCCCACAAGCATTTTCAATTAGACGCGGGAAAGCTGAAGCGCGCCCAGAGGGCGCTGCGGGCAGAGACAGAGACGGAAACTATCGAGCGTGCGCTCGACGTCGTCATCACTGAACACGCGAGGAACCGGTTAACGGTCGAAGCCAACGACCGCTTCGTCAAAAGTGGCGTCGATATAAGGGATGCATACGGCACATTGGACACGTAGATGCAGCCGGTCCTCTTTGACTCTTCCATTTACATTACCGCTTTACGAACTGGAGACGAGGCCGCCCTGTCGCTGAGGCGGTTGGCCGTCGACTCGCCGATTTGGCTGAGCGCGGTCGTACTCGAAGAGCTATACGCCGGAATTGCCCTTCGCGGTCGGCATGTGCTGGAACGATTCGAGCGCGACTTCGAGAAGACGAGGCGAATTCTCATACCGAACCTCAGCGATTGGACGCAGACCGGCAAAGTACTGGCCCGTTTGGCCGCCAAGTATGATTACGAGAAAATTGGACAGGGCCGACTGACGAATGATGCACTGATTGCAATGAGCGCCGCCCGCCTGGGGATCACTGTGATCACCACGAACGCGCGGGATTTCATGCGAC
>QHYJ01000246.1:2422-45150 GCA_003223255.1 Acidobacteriota bacterium
TGCGACTCGCTGAGTTCCGTCCTTTTCAATGGAAAGTCCACGATTTTCGCAGCAGCTAATGCTATCCACACGTTCCGGTCCCGTCGTGAAAGGAATTCGACATCTTGAAAGTAAGCGAGTTTGTTTAGACAGCCGTCGGCCTGCCATCCGCGCCGCGAAATTGGGAAGCCGACTCCCGGTCTAGCTTCGCTAAGCCTTGGATGGAAAGTCCACGTCGTTGGAACCTCAGTGAACGGGTCGTACAGCAGCCTATCCGCTATTGGCACAAACTCCTTGTACCAACGGCCTTTGCCCGTCTTGTTTCCCCCGATCAGCAGAATTGCAGTGCGGCGCGGGTCAAAGGCAAACAGTACCCGGTAAGGCCGTCCCCGGCGCTGAATCCGCAATTCATGTTGGCGTGCCTGGAAGAAGCCACTGAGTCAACGTGCGGCCTTCCCAGCGACGGCCCGAGCCGTCGAAGCAGGTTTACACTTGCCCTCACGTCTTCTTGCTCGGCCTCTGTCAGCTCATCCCACCATGCGCCAAACTCATCGCTGTACTCTACTTGCCATTCCTCCAAAGGAATATACCTCGAAAAGCCTTCCGGTCAATAGTGCTGCCGGGAGCGTTCCATCACTGGAACCAACATCCGCGGTTCTAACATGGGTACCGGTGACTCCAGCTACGAACTGGCTGCGCTGCTGAAGGGAGGCCCGGCGCTCAGCGCGGCGCAATTCGCAAATTACAGCCGGCGACGACCGTTGGAGCGAGCCTTACCAGTAGCGCATCCACCGGCCACTACGACCCAAACAGGGTGCTTATAGTAACCTTGGTTCAAATCGCTGGGCGCTCAAACCGGAAATCGCTGTCTCGCAGCCATTCGGGCGCGACCAGAAGTGGGAGTTCGACGCCTATGCCAACGCCGAATTCTACACGGGCGACACTTGTTATCATGGAAGGAAAATCCTCCGGCAGCAGGCGCTACGCGGATTCGAAGGACACATTAGCCACTCCTTCACCAACAGCCTTTGGACCTCTCTTGATGCGCGTCACTCCTTTCGCGGCACTACCTCCGTCAGCGGCGTGAACCAGAACAACGCGCAGCAGAATTTCACTCTGGGCAGTGAGGTAAATGTTTCCCTCAATTCCCACAATTCGCTAGTCTTTGACTTTGCTAAGGCGCTGGTGCACCAAAATAGCGCGGCTTACACCGGCTTCGGCGCGAAGTACAACTACACCTGGGGCAAGGGCTACAAGTAACCACGGTATAGCTCCGGACCTTTCTGTCATTCTCTCGGTGACCCCCGCCGTTGCTTTTGTCGCGTGGGTCTGCGCCTTGTTGCCAGCGCTTCGTTGGTTAGTCGTCAAACCGGCGAGGTTCCGAGTAGTACTTGACTTTAGTGATTATCATTGATCAGGAAGTTGCGAGCGCGATGCCAGGTATTCACCCGCCAGTCGCGCTTCTACATAGGTTCGGATTTCTGTGGCGATACCGGCAGCTAAAACCCCGGTCACCAGCAGGATGAGGGCAAAATAGAGAACCGCCGTCTGCATAACTGTGAAACCAATTACACGAGCAATGCCATGCCATCCGACGTAATAAGCAGCACCAAAATTTCCAATTGAGGATACTATTCCGGAAAGCCAGCACAGTGTGGGTCTTAGCCTCAGAACGGACAGCAGGATGAATGGGGGAAAGGCCAGCACCCAAGGCGTGGCTAAGGGCCGATAGTCCGGAAGGAGATGGCTGCTGGTCGCAAACGCGACACCAACCGCAGGACAAAACGGCTCGAGCGCAGGAACCAAATACCCAAATACCAATGGTGCGCTTTTTCTCGCTCCTGAGCAACGCGTAGCGAAACGCGGAGGACATATCGTGCACCCCATTGGCTCTTGTTAAGAAGATAGAGTCATTCACTTTGGAGACTGTCCAGGTTCTCTATTCTTGATCTAGGAGGAAACAACCACTTTCACTGCAGGAAGGATCGTTCTTAGGCGCACCAGTCGAAACTGACAAAACAAACAGGCGAGAACCAAGATTGGAATGCCTGCGGGCCAGTCGGGCAAGATCATTCGAGTGTTAATGATTACGCCCACAAGGAGTGTTCCGGGAAAATAAAAGCCAAAATCCCCTTAGACACGCAAACTCGCGACTTTTAGGCTCGTAGTTAAATTCTGATTTGCTATCTCGTTGATACCTCTTGGCTCTACTATATGGGGCACGCAGCTTCTCAATACCTCGTGAGATGTGTCATGATTTGAGAAGGAAAGTTGACCTCCTGTTTAAATGTGGCGCTCGTTCAGCATCTCCGGATTGGGATGCCGATCCGATTGCAGCGAGGAGGTTCGCGAGCTCGACGTGCGAAAGAGGCCATTTACTCCTCCAAGTGGAGAGCTACGTAGTTGCTTGGCTGCGCGAGGAATCTGATGCGAGCTTCTCCCAGCGTCAAGAACAACACAATCGAAAGAGATGGTGTCCGAAGTGCATCTGCATTTCGCATAGCCGTTTTGTACGGCACGGCGCTGCTTTGGGTGGTCGTTGCAATTCTGCAATACAAGTGGGCCACACAGCTTAGTGCCGCGACGGAAGTGCGCATTGGCAGCAACCTACAGTCCTTGATGACGAGATGGCAGCGGGATCTTTACGACGAGTTGTCGGCCGTCTGTGTCGCCTTACAAGTTGGGCCAGATTCTGGTGCGCACGATTCCTGGAGTGACTATCTTCAGCGGTACGCTGAATGGAATCGGGGCGGGATAAGCAGCGAGGTTGCCGAGGGTGCTTATCCCCATCCAGACCTTGTTTGGGAGATTTACGATTGGCAAACCAGCGGGCCCGGAAAACCGGAACTGCTGCGCCTCGATCCAAGCAAGAAAACCCTACAAAGTTTAGGCGTGCCCCAGGAACTGGAAACGCTCCTGGCTCGGCTGAAGGCGAACTCCTCTAACCTGCGTGTGGCGAAGCGGGCTTGGGAATATGGAACTTCATCGGAAAACGAGAGCGGCCTCAGCAGCAATCAAGTCCGGAGCCCCGGCTTGCGCACGGATGCGCTTGCTGGCTGGCAACTTGACGAAGAAATCCCGGCACTTGTTCATCCCATAGTCCACCACGCCAATCCGTTGAGCTCTGAGACTCCCATCGATCGCACAACGGTTGATTGGCTTGTGGTCGTTCTGAACCTCCATGTAATCCAGGACCGGATCCTTCCAGAGTTGGCGAGCCGGCATTTTGCAGGTCCAGACGGTTTGGAATATAAGTTGGCGGTTGTGGCCGTTGACGACAAGCCCAGAGTCATTTATTCCTCCGATTCGACGCTTAGACTTGAAGATGTTGGCAGCTTCGACTCCATCATGAACATCTTCGGCGCTTCCTCTAATAGGACGAAGGGCGAGTTCTGGCAGTCCGTGAGTCACAGCTCGAATTTATCAGAACAAGATTGGCACAGCTTCGCAGCGCCGGTCTGGTTCCCGGTCTTGCAATATACATCCCATGATAAACCCTGGGTATTGATTCTCCGGCATCGGGCCGGACCGGTGGGGAAAATTGCGAGGAGCGTCTTATATCGGAATCTCATCATCGGCGGCGTTGTGTTGTCACTCCTTGCCGTGAACATGGGTCTCTTGGTTCTTTCAAGTCACCGGGCACACAAGCTCGCGAAAGTGCAAATGGAGTTCGTGGCGTCGGTTTCCCACGAATTGCGCACGCCGTTGGCTGCTATTTTTTCGGCCAGCGAAAACATCAAAGACGGATACGTGGAGGGAAGGAAGAATCTAAAGTTCTACGGCTCCATTCTCACCAGCCAGACACGTCGACTGATTGACCTTGTCGACCGCATCCTGCTTTTTGCTTCTACTCGAACGGGGAAGACAAGATATTCGGTGGTCCCTCTCACGGTAGCTGAAATTCTGGCAGTCATTAGAAAGAATGTGATAGAGGAAATCGAAGAAGAGCGGTGCACGCTCGAGGAGCATATTGAACCGGGTCTGCCGTCCGTTTCTGGCGATTTGTCGGCGGTGTCTGCCTGTTTGCGGAACCTGATTTCCAATGCCCTCAAGTATGGTGGAGAAGAACGCTGGATTGGTCTGTCCGCCACGTGTCATGAGACCGAGAATCACGCCAAAGAAGTTTGGTTTAGCGTTCAGGATCATGGGGAAGGCATCAGCGCTTCGGAATTGACACATATTTTTGAACCGTTCTACCGCAGCCCCAAGGTTGTGACGGCTCAAATCCATGGGACGGGTTTAGGGCTAGCACTGGCAAAGCGCATCGCGGAAGCCCTGGGAGGAAGAATTTCCGTTGTCAGCGAACTTGGGGTGGGAAGCACTTTCACCTTGCACCTGCCCGCAGCGAGCCAGCAGGAACTCCTCAACGAGTCAAGCTTGCAAGAAACCACAGGACAATGAAACATGCTTGAGAGCATCCTTTTAGTAGAAGATGAAGCCGCCTTACGGGCCACCCTGGGTGACCGGCTTCGCGGCGAGGGTTACGTCGTTGACACAGCCGTCGATGGAATCGAAGCTGTTGAGAAAGCTGCCAACCTGCCCTTTGACTTAATCATTCTCGACCTTATGTTGCCGTCACGAAGCGGATTTGATGTTTGCCGCGACATCCGCCAAGCGGGAATGGCTACTCCCATTCTGATCCTGACCGCTCGCGACCAAACCACGGATAAGGTGGCGGGACTAAGGCTTGGCGCGGACGATTACGTGACCAAGCCGTTTGAGGCCGCTGAACTTATCGCGCGCATCGAAGTTTTGCTGCGGCGCGTGCCCGTAAGGACGGGCCAAGGTACCCACGAATTTAGCTCGATCGTTGTCGACGCGAAGCGATCCACCGTTACGCGAGCTGGAAAGCCAGTCTATGTTACGGCTCGCGAGTTTCAACTTCTCCGCTACTTCATCGAACGACCTGGAATAACGATTCCACGCAAGGAACTGCTGCAAGCGGTTTGGGGCTATGTGGCGGATTCTCTCACGCGAACTGTCGATGCTCATGTTGCAAGCCTTCGACAGAAGTTGGAAGAGAATCCGAAGCGGCCGGAACTAATAGTCACGGTTTCCGGGACCGGCTATAAATTTGTGGGACACAACCGCAGCTAGTTTCCTTCATCGGACCGCTCCACAAAGCGGCAGCCTGCGTCATCTAATCTGGTTTTGATTGCAATGCCATTTTCCATTTGAAGATTCTTGAGCTTAGGCGCACGCTCCAGAGATTGTTACTCTGGTGGTCCACTTCTAGGCAGGAAATAGCTACCTTTTTCACACAGCTTTTGGCTCTCTGCGGCAATCACAACTGTAATGTCCGTTTACAAAACGGCGATGCTCTGGCCTTTATGTAAAAAATGTGAAATCTCTTGAAATGCGCGCATTCCGTGACGTTTGTTTGTTAGCAGTCAAATAGAAAGTCCCTTCCTGCGCCTAATCTCTTCCCGTTGCGCCGGCTAAATCCCGGCTGAGAAGTTTCGAATCACGTGCAAACACGCGAGGCCACTATGAAAAAGTTGTTCCGAGTTGGATTGCCTTTACTCCTATTCTGTTTGGCACCGCTCGTCGTAAGCGCCCAGTCATTCCGGGTGCAATGTCCGACAAGCACGATTACCCACCCAGACCCCAGCAATTCCGGCGTTAACAGTTCGGAACCCGCGTACAACGGGCCGACGTACACAGGAACTTCGGCGGACTACACAACCGGTCGCACCGGTCCGGCGAACGGCGCCATCAAGTGCCAGCAGATCGGCGGTGGCGACGGCTTCTCGACGATGGGTGACGGCACACAGATTTACATGTTCTCCTTCGGGCCGTTGTCTGGGCTTGCAGACATCGCAAATGGCTTGCCCGGCACGGAGTTCCCGAGCGTGTTCAATACCGTTTATCCGGGAACGTTTTTGCCCGGCGACCCTGCCGCCACACTTGGTGCGGGCAGCGGTGGGGTGGGCATTAATGCAAACCCGGTTCCCATAGGGTTTACCTATAACGGTGCCGTGGGCTTGGCTCCTGACGTCGATGCGCATGCCAACGGTCTTTGCGGGGGCACGGCACAACCGTCGTGTCTCAATGGGCACGTAGATCCTCGCGCGATCATTGACGTTGGAGTCATGAATGGCAATATCCCGGCGCCGCTGTTGGCGATGGACGAGGACGACGAAGTCTTCTTTACGCTCACCAACGTGGGCATGATCATGCGGCCGGATCTGTTCGAGCAGCACACCGTCCACTTCCACGGCTATCCCAACGCTTCTTCGTTCTACGACGGCGTGCCGGACGCCTCGGTCGCCATCAACATCGGCGGCAGCTTCACCTATTACTATTTTGCTCCAGATGCCGGAACTTATTTTTGGCACTGCCACATTACTCCTCCCGAGCACTTGCAGATGGGCATGGTCGGCCAGCTTTATGTGCGTCCGCGTCAGGATCGAGTCCCTGCCGGCGGCGACCTTTTCACATATCTGGGTTACCAGCAAAACGATCCACGCACGAAATGCGATACCTCCGCCGATATCCTGTGCAGCAATCCCCTGCCGGCCGTCAATACGGGCGCGACGAATCCACCGGCCGTTTATAACGCAGCGGCGAGCGGCACTAACGGGCCGAGGCCGGGGTATGCCTATAACGACGGCGATGGCTCGACGTTCTACGACGTCGAGTATCCTATCCAGATACACGGCTTCGATCCCAACTTCCACTTTGTCGGCATGACCTTCAACCCCGAAGAATTCAACGACATGAAGGACAAGTATTTCCTGCTCAATGGTCGGAGCTACCCCGACACGGTAACGCCCGGTCCCCTGGCCACACAAGTGACAGATGGAAAGATGCACTTCTCCCAGCCGCTGCCCTCGATCATCAACATCCCGGCCGGCGGGAAGGCGCTCCTGCGCATTGACGACCTGGATGTTACGGAGTATCAGACCTTAGCGTCGCTCGGAATTCCGATGACCGTGATTGGGTTCAACGCCAAGCTTTTGCGCGACCAGGCTGGAAACAACCTGTACTACAACACAAACTCGATCACGCTAGGCGGGGGCGAGTCTCTCGACGTGATTCTGGATGCCAGCGATACAACGAAGTATCCCTCGGGCAGCGTGTTCTATCTGTACACCCCGAATCTCGACCACCTTTCCAATGACGCTGAAAATTTTGGCGGGCTCATGACCGAGGTCCACATCAACTAGGAGAGCAGCAATGAATGCGACGAACACAAAAATGATGATTTCGAAATCTCGATTGCTTGTTTTGCTGGTGCTGGCGTTGCTGCTGACGGCCACGACTCATGCTGCTGCGCCGGGCATCACTGGGCCGGCGTTCAACTTGATGGCGCAGGCTAGTTCCATCAGCCAGCCGGACGGGGCGGCAGTTTATTCCTGGGGCTACGGCTGCAACGGGGCGCCAGCCGGCTTTGCCCCCGCGGCCATTACCAACGGGTTTTGCAACTCGATGCAAGTTCCCGGCCCCACGCTCATTGTCACCGAAAACCAGACGGTCACGGTAACACTCACGAATAATCTTCCTGCCGCGGCCGGCAACACCTCTATCCTTTTCCCCGGCTTCAACGTTACCGCGACGGGAGGCGTTGCCGGGCTGATGACCCAGGAGGCGGCGCCTGGCGGCACGGTGACCTATACGTTCACCGCCTCGTCACCGGGAACGCGCGCCTATTACAGCGGGACCCAAGGCGATCTTCAGGTTGAGATGGGCCTGTATGGCGCCATCATTGTTCTCCCAGCCAGCGTCCCGTCGGGCTGCACCGGCGCGCTGCATGCTGCCAACCTCACCGCAGAACAGTTCTGGGGTGAGGCCGACTTCCGACTTGCTGCGGCCGCGTATGACCACGCCAGTACGTGCTACGACCGGGAATACCTGTTTCAGTTCGCCGAGATGGACCCCAAAGTACACGCAGCGGCGCTGGCGCAGGTCACGGCAGCTGGTAACTGCACGGCTGGGGCGCCCGGATGCAGCCTAAGCGTTCCGACGGAGCCCTATCAACCCGCCTATTTCCTGATCAACGGGCGCTCGATGCCTGATGATATGGACCCCAACTATGCGCTGGAGTATCCCCACCAGCCCTATAACGGTAACCCACACATGCATCCCGGGGAATTGACCCTGATCCGCGTCATCGGCCAGGGACGGTGGCAACACCCATTCCACGAGCACGGGAACCACGTGCGCATCTTAGCCCGCGACGGAAACCTTATTCTCAGCCAGACGGACGCGACCAAGCTCGGTGGACGCCTGGAGTTCACCACGGACACGACTCCGGGGCAGGCGTTTGACGGGATCTTTTACTGGAGCGGCAAGGGTCTGAACTGGGATCCGTATGGACACCATCCCGGCTCGAGCGACCCCTCCGCCACGCTTGCCTGTACTCCGGATGCGAACGGCTACAACACGGGCGCCCCTACCGCGATCAACTTCTGGGAGTGGTGCCAGGATCACAATAAGCCTGTGCAAGTGGCTCCCTTCGGTGATGTTGCAAGTGGCGGCCCGGCTACTCTGCCCGACCCGAACATTTTCGCAAACGGCCCGTGGTACGGCGGGAGCCCCTATCTGGGTCCGGATGCAACCCTTCGAGCGACTGGATGCATGCCCAGTGGCGCTGCTCAAACTAACGCGCCAAACTGCGGCGCCACCGGCTCAACTCCACCTTCCGGCACCATAGCAAACTCGCCATCGGGCGAAGCCGGCTTTGCTTTCATGTGGCACTCGCACAACGAGCGCGAGATCACCACCAACAACATTTTCCCCGGGGGCATGCTCATGATGATGCTGGTCGATTCCCGGGAATTCGTCATTGACGAATCCAAGTAGTGAACAGGAGAAGAGCGATGCGATTCAACGATCTGAAGATTTGTCTGAAGACAGCAGTACTCCTCACAGCTGTTCTCCTGCTCGGAGCGGGCCGCGTCGTTGCCCAGCAGCAGGTCAATTTGACCGCGGGGCCGACTACCGTAACCTTGCCGGATGGCTCGGTGGTGCCGATGTGGGGGTACAGTTGCGGCACTGCCGTGACTGGCTCCACGGCGACGTGCGCTAACTTGAATCCGCTGGCCCCAGCGGCGACGACCACCACGCCAGCCGGTTGGTCTCCCGTGATCATCACTGTTCCTACGGGACAAACCCTCGTGATCAACCTCAGCAACAATCTCTCGTTTACGGCGGGCACTGCGACAAACACCGTGCCGACTTCGCTCGTAATCGTGGGTCAGTTGGGCGGTGGCCTAGGAGATGTAACGCAGCGAACCACGACCACACCTCCGGACCACAGCAAGGCCCAGCCACTCACGTGGCCCATCGCCGGTGATGCGCCCGGGGCGGGACTAACGGGTGTGGGAGTTCCCCCAACGCAGGGTCCCCGCGTGCAGTCGTTCTCCACGGAAGTTGCTGCGGGAGCAACAACGTCACTGACTTGGACGACACCTCGGCCCGGCACGTACTTGCTTGAGTCTGGCACGCACCCCTCCATCCAGGGACCCATGGGCCTGTACGGCATGGTCGTGGTTACCGAGGCGCCCTCGGCAACAGCCGTGGCCCCCGCGAGCGTCACCACAGGATGCGCTTACACCCCTGTTGCGGGAACAACGTGCGTCGTGCCTTACAATGCAGAAGCTAACCTGCTCTTCAGCGAAATTGATCCGGTCCAAAATAACGCGGTGCAAGCCGCGGTAACCACCGCGGGGTTCAGCGAGACGATGGTGTGGTCTGGCCAGCCCGGCGGCTGCGGCAACCCGTCTTCGACAACGTACCACCAATGCTATCCGCCGGCGGTAAATTACACGCCGCTGTATTACCTCATTAATGGTGTTGGGTTTAGCAGGAGTAATGCTTCGGCGTCACTCTTCCCGGTCACGCCCGCGACGGGCGTTACCGGCAGTGTCTTGGTGCGCGTGGTGAACGCAGGCTTGCGCATGCACGTGCCTTCGATTGTCGGTTCCCAAACCGGGACCGCCGTAGCTCCGGCTCTTCCGCCTTCGGGCTTCGCGCTGATTGCGGAAGATGGTAACCCGCTACCGGGCATTCCGCGCGTGCAGAGCGAAGTATTTATGGCTGCGGGCAAGACTTACGACGTGATGATCAATGCGCCCGCCGCCGCTGCGACGGCCGCGACCCTCCCAGTGTATGACCGCGAGTTGAGCCTCTCAGGCAACGCCACCGCGCGCGACGCCGGTATGTTGGCTTACATCAGCGTCAATGGCGGCACACTGCCCAGCTCACCCTCGATCGCGGCTGCAGTAGCCCGCGCAGATACTTACAACTCTCTGATTGCGGGCCAGAAGTTCACGGTTTTGGATTCCGGCAAGCGCGTAATCGCCAACGATCCGAACGTCTACGGCATTCACCTCCTGGCGCCTGCTGCTAATGGTACAGTGACCCTCAACGCCAATGGTACCTTCACGTATGTTCCCAATTCGGGCAGTACTGCTACCTCGGATTCCTTCACCTATTGCGCGAACGGTTCGGTAACGGCGGGTGTGTGCTCTTCTGGTTTTGGGTGCGGGTGATACAAGCAGCACTGTCGCCTGCAGCAGCCCGTCTTACACCGCGAGCACAGCCAGCTACCTGGCCATTAAGACCCCGGGCGTCCTTGCATCTTGTACAGACTCGAAGGGCTTTCCTCTCACCGCTACAGCGTTTACAGGAGCGGGAGTTGTGGGGGATGCGAGCGGCGGTTTCACCGTTTCGCTGGCCACGCCTTGTACTACCTCGACCGGTTGCCCGACGTCTTTCACGTTCCAAGCGAAGAATTCGCAGGGAATCCTCAGGTCGGCTACGACTGTGAACGTTACCTTCGCGGCTGCCAGCAATCTCCTGGTCAAGGTTTTGGACGGTGCCGACAAGACCACTGAGATTACCGACTATCGCTGGATTATCGAGGAAGACCGCACCTTCTACATTGACCCCAAATGCACAACGAATTCCTCCACGGCCATTCCGGGCTGTCCTCCACCTCCGGCTCCAGGGAGCACTACAGGGACCACGGTTCCGCCAACCTTTGGTGTGAATTTCCACACCAGCTACATGCCGGTGGTGGCGGCGGGCTGCACCGGGAAGCTTTCCTGTGAAGGTGGCCAGACCATGGTGGATCCGGCGACCGGTTCGCATGTTCCTGCGGTGTGCGACGTGGGCAACGGCGTTTGCCGGCCCGATCCCACAGGAAATGGATTCACGCCTCTGAATCCCAGCCAAGTTCATCTGGATCCGACCACGGCAGCGCGCCCGCGAACTGCGCAGCAGGCCCCTATGACAGCACGGACCCGACCGGCTTTAACACCGCTTGTGGCCACGGCATGGGTGGAGCTCCCATTCCCGCACTGCCTGCGGGCACTACTTCTTATCCGACGACGCCATATACGATCCTGACCCAGCCCGCTCCGTTCCCACCGGCTCTACTCTCAGTGTTTGTGTTCCAGGATGACTTCCCGCTGAACGGCGAGCACGATGCCGGTGGTGGGACGGGCGCAGTGAATACCACCAGCGAGCCCGGTCTAGGTGGCTTTGAAATCACCCTCTTTGACGATGCTGGCGGCACTGGCGATGCTACCGGACAATTGACGCACGATATGTTCAATCAGCCACTTTCTAATAGCTTGGCAGGAACCATCGACCCCCTCAGTGGTCTCGACGCCTGCCCAATCACGAAAAGCCCGTTGGTTGCCATGGATACGTCAAATGGCAATGCCCCTGGCTCTGTGGGCACGATTGGCATCACCGGTAGGATTGTTACCTGCCCAGAGTTCGAAGCCGACGGTATAACACCGTCTCCGTTGGCTGGCCAAGCCATTATTCCCAACATGATGCAGGGAAGGTACGGCGTAGTGGCCACCCCGGCGGCAGACCGCATCGCCCGAGGTGAAGAGTGGCTGCAAACCAACACCTTGGACGGGGAGAAGGCCCATGATTCGTTCCTGCGCATCGGTGAACCCAGCTACTTCCAAGAGTACGGTCCGGCGGGCTACCACGTCAGCATCGGCTTCGCCAATCCGCAAATCATCAACAGCCGCTTGGCAGGAGTCTGCGCGGGTGCCGATCCGACCATCACAGGCACGAATTGCCACAACGTCATAACCGCCACCGTCACAACCGAACGGATGAGCCGCACCCCGGATGAAAGGCTTTACAGCAGCGGCGACAACACCGGCTTCTCCTTCACTCAGTGCTACGTGAGCTTTGGCGATCCCGACGGCGAGGACTTCGCCTTCACCAAGTGCGGCCCCGATGGCTCCTTCACCCTCTCTGGTCTTCCCGACGGCGACTGGAGGATAACCGTCTTTGACCAATGGAACGATATGTTGGTGGACGGTCTTTCCACGCCCGTAAGGCTTGCCGGCGGGGCAACGGTCAATATGGGCAATATCGCCATGAACCAGTGGCAGGCCAATATCTACACTTCGACTTTCTTCGACGCCAACGGGAACGGCGTTCGCGATCCCAACGAAGACGGGCTCGCCCTGGTGTCCACGAATATTCGCTTCCGAGACGGCAGTTTCTCCAACTTCAACAACACGGACCTGAGCGGCAACGCGGGCTTTAACGAAGTGTTCCCACTATTCAGTTGGTACGTGGTTGAAACAGACGCGACTCGTTACAAGAGCACCGGAACCCACGTCGTCTACGACGCCGGAGGGCCCGCAGACGGCTCTTCGTCCTGCGGCGCAACCGGCTACCCCGCATGCGGAACCTCCACCATTGGCCAAATGATGGCGAACACGAACGAACCGGCTGCTGTCGCTCTGCCAACTAACCTGCGGGTGCCCGGCGCGTACTATTGCTCCAATGGAGACTGCACCGATGCCCCGGCTCCGCTTTCCCCGGGCGGCTCGGGAGGCTCCACAGGACGTGTTGATCCTCCTTGGGTTGCTTCCGAAGGTTGGCAAGGTTTCTCCGGACAGAACTCCTTCCTTGAGTTCGGCAAGAAACTCTTCGCAGTAGGGGAGACCGGCGGTATCCATGGCGAAGTGGTCTACGATTCCACACGCCCATTCGACGATCCACAGCTCAACCTGCACTTGAGCTGGACGCCGAACGTGCCCAATGTGACCGTTAACCTCTACCAAGAGGGCGTTGCGGGCGATAGCGTGACCCCAACCCTCAAGTTGGTGGACACCACCAAGACCAGCAGTTGGGACGATTGGGCGCAGGGCTTCCGGTCCGATGGCACGCCCAACATGAACTGCCCGGGCCAGTCCACTACCGATCTCTTCTACTTCTCGGTGTTTAACCAGCCTGATTACCTGGACGTGTACAACAACCAACACAACGGCACTCCGCTCCACACGATTCCGAATAATTCCCAGTTCAAGTGCTATGACGGCATGCACAACTGGAACCAGCTCCAGCCAGCGCCGTACGACGGTACGTACCGGTTCCCCAGCGTCACTGGTATTGACCCGACGGGCAAGCCCAGTGGCACGAACTGCACCATCTGCATCCCGAACCCCGACACGACCGACCCGTGGAGGGTTGGCACGCCCATGCTGCCTGCCGGCAAGTACGTGGTGGAAGTGGTTGTGCCGCCGGGTTATGAACTGGTCAAGGAAGAGGACAAGAACATCCTGATCGGAGACAATTACATCGCGCCGGTCACGCAGCAGTTCGGCGGACTTGGCGCGATCTATATTCTGCCCGACCAGGCCGCAGTCGGCGCGAGCTACAACGCCAACAACGCCCAGAACCAGACCACGGATTTGGGTACGTTGAACCTGCCCCGCGGTGAAGGCGACACGGGAAGCGTCGAACAGTTCTGGCCCTGTGTGGGCGAGGCGCGCATCGTGCCTGACTTCATGAGCATCTTCCCGCAGGCCCAGGAAGTAGCAGCCTTTCCCGGAGCTACGCGCAATCTGTGCGACCGTAGGGAAATCACGCTGCAAGACCAGGCATCGGCGCTGGCGAAGTTCTACATCTTCAGCTCGACCCACGTCGCCGCCCACTTCACCGGCATAATCACGGACGACTTCACTTCCGAATTCGATCCTTTCTCCCCGGCTTTTGGTGAGAAGTTCTCGCCTCCAGACATGCCAGTGAGTATCAAGGATTGGGCCGGAAACGAAATCAACCGCGTGTATAGCGACCATTGGGGCGCCTACGATGGCTTGACCTACTCGACCTGGGAAGTCAATCCCCCCAACCCGACCGGCTATGGGCCGACGATGATGGTCACCTGCATGAACGACCCAGGACCCGTCGTGGACACGAATCCGGCTTCGCCCACCTACAACCAGATGATTACGGACCCGTTGTTCAGCGCGCAATACAGCCAGTTCTGCTATGAGATCCCGTTCATGCCGGGACAGACACAGTACATGGATACGCCTGTCGTGCCTACATCCGCTTTCGCCGGTGCGGGCTACAACAATGTGGATTGCTCCTATCCCGATGCCACACCCGCGGTCAAGGAAGTGGATGGCGACGGGCTCGGACCTTGGGTGAGCGCGGCGGGTCACACGCTCACGATCACTGCGTTGGGCGATCAGATGGTGCCCAACAACGCCTACGCCGGGCCTCAGGCCACGACTGCTCCGTACAACCAGAAGTTTGTTAAGCGGCACTTTGGTTTTGGTGCCAGCCCCACTGTAACCATCGGTGGTGTTCAAGCCTCATGTACTGGCGGCGACCTCTCGCTGACTTGCAGCGTTCCGACAGGGGTGCAGCCGTGCCTAGTTCAGCAGCAGGCGCAGTACGGCGGTTCGACAGCCTATTGCGGTGAACTGGTCATCACCTCCGCCCCTGTGACCACGGGGACTGGTGGTGCCACCGGGGTGACGGTCACCAACGCAGGCAATGGTTATACCGCCAGGCCCACGGTGACGTTCAACAACACCGGGACCGGTGGTAGCGGTGCAGCCGCGACGGCGACGGGAACAGCCGTCCTCGGGTCAGGCACCACGGCAGGGAGAGTAGTCGGCGTAACCGTAACCAACCCAGGTTCGGGGTATACCAGCAGGCCGACGGTGACTTTCGCCCCGCCGTCTTGCACCATTAACGGAACGACATGCGTACAGGCAACCCTGACCAACTCTTCCACAGCGGGTGTCTTCATGGACGTAGTCTCAGTGACCGTTACCGCTGCCGGAACGGGTTATACCAGCAACCCCACAGTGACTTTCACCGCGCCGTCTTGCACAATTAACACAACCACGTGCGTACGGGCCACCGGAACAGCCGCAGCCTCGCCGATTCAAACCTTCAGTGCGAGGCAGTCGATTGATACCGTTACGGTCACTGTCGGCGGCAAGCCACCGACTCACGTCCCCGCTACCGGGTCGATCCAGAGTGCGATTGACACTGCCGCTCCGGGCGACTTGATCATCGTTGACCCGGGCTTTACGCCATCCGCAACTGCCGCAGCTGGAACTTCGTGCGCCGGGGTAACTGCGCCGACCGCCACCTGTGTCGAAACCGGGGCTGCCCACAACGAATTGTTGATTATGTGGAAGCCGGTCCGACTGCAAGGTGTCGGAGCCGCCTCCAGCATCATCAACGCAAATACCCATCCGGCGGGCCAGACCAAGTTGGACGCCTGGCGCCAGCGGATCGTTTGTCTCTTTGGCCTGGGGCTGAATGGTTCGCCAGTCAACACCAGCCCGCACACGGGTGATGTCAACACGATTAAGAACGTATTCGATCCCACCAGCCAAGTCGGTTGCCCAGGAACGGGATGGAACTACTTTACAGCGTTCGACGAGAGTGGCGCGATGGCCGGCTCCTCCGCTACCAATGCGCAAGTAGATCGTTTGCCAACGGAAGCCACTATCGGATGGGACGCCAACCTGAACGGCAACCTCGCCGAGCAGTTGCAAGAGCCATCTTTGATGGGCGCTCTGGAAGGCGCGGGCATTACCGTGCTCGCTAAGGGCGTGAACTTCCCCTCGGATCCATACGACCCAACTCTACTCGCAGGGTTCCCGACCGGCACGACACTGCTCATCGGAACCGATGCCGCCGGTGGCGGTAACTTCCCTGTGGGTGACGCCAATCCCGTCTGCCACACTAGTGCAGCCAGTGCGACCAACCCGTTCCCGAGCAACTATTCGTGCAACCCCTCGAGCATCGACGGCTTGGGCATCACGGATAGCTCCCAGGGCGGCGGAGGCATCTTCGTCCACGGCTGGGCACATAATCTGCAAATTGCCAACAACCGCATTTACAGCAACGCCGGAACGCTTTCGGGCGGCATCAACGTCGGCCAGGGTGAGTTTACTGGCGCTTATATCCAAGGGGCGGGCGCCCTAAATGCGCCTCCAGGTTCCTGCGAGGACAGCCCTGTGCCTAACGCGCAGCTGCCGTACTGTGAAAACGTCAATGTGAATATCCATAACAACTACGTCGCATTGAACTCTTCCACCGGCGATGAATTGTTCTCGGCCACACCGGCCGGGGCTGGCGGCGTCAGCATCTGCACCGGCGCCGACTACTACAAGTTCAACTACAACTGGGTGTGCGGCAATCTGAGCAGTGGAGATGGCGGCGGCGTCGCTCATCTGGGGTATAGCTCCAACGGCGACATCGAGCACAATACCATCCTCTTCAACCAGAGCACCAACCCCACAATCCCGACCAATGGTGGCGGTCTCATCATCATGGGCACTCCGGATCAGGACCTTGTTTGCAGTACGATCAATCCCAACCTCGACCAAGATTGCCCACCTACGGCATCAGTTGGTGGGGCTGCCAGTGTTACGCCGAGCGACGGCGTCGGTCCGGGCCTGGTCATCAACGCCAACCTGATCATGGGGAACGCTGCCGAGAGCGGCACTGGGGCGGGCATCGCCTTCAATGCTGTCAACGGCACGGACATGGTTAACTTCCCCACCGATCCAGGACAGTGGAACCTGGTGACCGTGACCAATAACATTATCGTGGACAACGTGGGCGGTTGGGATGGCGCCGGAATCTCGCTGGCCGATTCTCCCAACGTTAACATCATCAACAACACCATCGCTTACAACGCCAGCACGGCTTCGGCAGGAATCCTCTTCAACACTCTTGGGGCTCCTCTTGCCAGCCAGGGCGGAAGCAGCTGCACGAGCACAGCGACAACCACATGTCCTCGGCCCGCTGGGCTGGTGGCCATCCAGCATAGCGCAGTTTTGGCGGCGAATCTGCCATCGGGCACTGGTGGCGTCAATGTCGTCTGCCCCCCAGGCCATTTCCAGACCACGGCAACCAACGGATCTTGCAAGACCGTCTCGTATCCGAAGCTGGAGAACAACGTCTTCTGGCACAACAGCGCGCACTACATTGGCGTGGGCGCACTCAGCCCGCAATTCCAGCAGAATGTGGTGTCGCTGTTTAACGCCTTCACCCATACTGCCGTAGCGAGCCAACCATCTGCTGACAGCTCGACGACGACGAGTGGGAGCACTACCATCACCGGAGGCACCGGGGCTTGCGTTTCCGGCACCCAATATTGGGATATCGGGGTGCGCGGTGACACAGGACCGACCAACCACAGCTCCGGGGTTACGCTCCGCGCGACCGATTCCGTGCTGACCCCAGGTGCGTCTGCTGTTTTGGCCTCTGGTAACTCCACGGCTGACCCGCGCTTCCTTAGCCAGTACTGCGACGGTTCACGCACGGCCCCCGAAACGCCGGGACTGCTTGCGGCGAGCTGGATCGTGCCTCCGGGTATCTCGGATGCAACCGTGCCCAACCCGATCTTCAACCTGACTCCGGCCGCTACGGTGGACGAAGGCAACAACTGGGTCAACATGCGCTGGGGCCCACTCGCGATGACCAATCCAACAGTTGCAGCCGGACCTTACGGAAATTACTGTGGCGGCCTCCCGCTCGGTAATTACGGCATTGCCACGGCATCCTCCGCAGCAGGAAGGGTTGCTGGTGGCTCGGCGAACTACACCGACGCTCCTAACTTCGACTTCTACAACAACCCAAGGAAACCTGGTCCAATTGATGCTGGGGCAGTTCAACGGACCGGGACTGGCACGAACAGAGACTTCACGGTCTCACCAGGGTTGGTGGACTTTGGCTTTGTGCCCCTGCATAGTCCGAGAACCGTGGATCAGGACATCCAGGTCATTAACTCGGGCAACGTCCCGCTATCGTTCAACGCTGCCTCCTTCTCGATTTCGTGCACGAACGTGACTACCGGATGCAACACAGCAAGCTTCACCATCCTGTCCAATACCTGCTTTGTGGGCGGGGGCGTGTCCACGCTTGCTCCGGGACAAAGCTGCGTGGTCAACGTGGCCTTCAACCCCATCAGCACGTCGCAAGCAGCGAGGAATGCAACGCTGAGTGTGAACCCGGTAGGTAACGGCGGCGCGACGTTCGTCTCACTCACCGGTCACGACAGCATTGCCACGATAACCATCTCGCCGCTCACTCCGGCGCTGACGGCAGGCGGAGCAAGCAACACCACCGTCAAGACCGGCACCATCACCATCACTAACACTGCCAACCCGAACACGAATCTTGACGCCGGCCCGTGGATCCCAACAGCCATAACCCTTACCCGGCTGACCGGCACGGGTACTTTCGCGCGCGGTGGGACTTGTGCCGTTGGCACGGCCGTGAACGCGGGCGGAACGTTGGTGCCACCTGTAGCAGGCTCGAGTTGCACGATCATTATCACCTATACGCCGCCGGCAACGGGGTCCCCGAACGCCAGCGCGCACCTTACGGTGACGGGACTCGGGACCATAGCAACCACAAACATTAATACGACGTACAACGCGAACTAACCAGATCAACCCTGGCGGGGCGGGCATCTTCGGACGTCCGTCCCGTTTTGGCGAAAGGAACTTTCTAGGGAGAGGACCAAAACGAGATGCAAGAACGTCATCCAATCCTAAAAACAAACTTGATCTTTCTAGCTGGAGTTCTCGGCAGCAGCATTTTGGTATTCCAGGCGGGGGCACAGACCTCTTCTCACCCCGCGAATCCGAAGCGAACTGCCGCTCCGATGCACTACCGCCCCGATCGCTTCGCCGGACGCGCGGGAAAGTACTACGCTCTGATTTGGGGCGTCGACTCGCTCAGCCTCAAGTACGCCGAGTCTGGCGAGGTCATTCGATTCAGCTACCGCGTACTGGATCCCAACAAGGCGCGAACCTTGAACGACAAGAAGCTCGAGCCCAGCTTGATCGATCCGGAAGCTGGAGTGAAATTAGTGGTTCCGTCCCTGGAAAAAGTCGGACAGTTGCGTCAGAGCAGCACCCCTGAGGCAGGCAAGTCCTACTGGATGGCATTTTCGAACAAAGGCCGATTGGTGAAACGAGGAGACCACGTCGATGTGGTGATCGGGCCGTTCCACGCTCAAGGACTTGTCGTCGATTAGCTTGGCTTTCCAGCCCGGAAAAAAGCAAACGGGAAATTCCAAACGACCTGAGCCTTCGGCTTATGCGAAGAGGGGCATATTTCTTGAGACGGACGATTTGTCTCAGACATGCTGAGATTTTTGCCCAAGTAGCCGTGTCGCACGGACAAAGTATCACCTGGAAACCGTGGGATGTAGCCATCGTCGAGGAAAAATAGAAGCCAGCGCCCGCCTACGCAGGCGGTCCCGATCCCCTCCCCGGGACATGAGGCGCTCTGCAGCTGCCTTAGCCCTGGACTACGATTCCAGCATCGAAATGTCTGCGGCTGCGGCGCTTCCAAATTCTCAGAATCCAGGTATAATCCACCGCATGGCTCCTCCAACCGAAGTCAAAGCGCCGGGGCTGGTTCCGGACGAACTGAAGCACGAGCCGCGTTCCAAAGGCATCGCCACCGCGCGCAAGAAAAAGCCCAAAGAACTTGCCGTCATCACCGAATGCTGCACGGGTTGCGCTGGCTCTCCCGCCTGCGTGGAATACTGTCCCGTCGAAGACTGCATGTTCTGGGTTCCTGACGAGGACCATCCGCCGTTCGGCCGCATTCAGATTGATCCGCTTCTTTGCATCGGCTGCAAGAAGTGTCTCAGCAAGGGCCCGAACGGTTGCTTCCTCGACGGCTGCCCCTGGGATGCCATCGTCATGGTGGAAACCACGGAAGTGGAAAAAGAAGTCGGTCCCATGGTGTATTAAGAATTGCTGCTCACCTGATCCATTACCAGCGACTGAAAACATGTTTGCGAGCGGGGAAGCATTCGCTCCCCGTCTTAACGCTAAACTAATGTTCTAACTCCTCGCTAAGTGAGTGCGCCAGAGAAGAAAGTTGTTAGGGCTTTTGGGGGTCCGATGTCGGCCGGCTTGGCAGGGGCTCCTGGCCGGCTTGCGGCTTTTGCGAAGTATCCATCTTTGTCCCGGCTTCAACGCCCGCAGCTGGCGTAGGCGCTATCAGCGCATTATCCACTACGCGCGTCAGGTAGAACATGAACGGTGTGATTTGGAACGGCGTGTTCTCCGCTTCGCCAACCGTGCCCACGGGCTTGGACTTGAGCATCCGTAATTGGTTGCTCCACGGATCAACCTTGATGCGTCCCCCGAGCGGCAACGCGGCAACCAGATTCGACGCTGGTTTTTCTTCCGGCGCACCCGCCGGCTTGTCACCGGCCGCTTTGTCGGCAGGAGAGGACTTGTCTGGGTCTCCTGCTGTCTGCGCTGCCGACACTTCCGATGCAACCGGCCAGCTTGCCGAAACCCGGTCCCCGAGATCCGGACTGATCAAATTCGGAATTTCCTTCGCGTGGCTCCGGACCGCTTGCGAAAAGAGTTGCGCGCTAGCGCCTTTGTCCTTATAGGGAGAATTTCTCAGCAACTCCATCCCTTTTTGCCTCGCGGCTTCTTCCTCTTCCGGAGTGCGGGCAAAATCAAAATGTTTGAAGGTCTCTTTTTCGTCGAATCGCAGTCGGTCGAAGAACGCAAACTGCGAGTCGATGCGGTGTCCGAGGACCACGTGGCCTAACTCGTGCGCCAGAATGACCGCAAGGCTGGCCTCGTCGGGAAGCACGTCAATCAGTCCGCGGCTCAACACGATAGAGTGACCGATGGTGAAGGACTCCAGCGTAGAAGTCATCAGCACGCGGCAGCGCACTTCCGGCGCGATGTCGAGATTATTCGTAACCTCCAGGTTGTTGGCCACGGTCTCGAGCACTTTGTCCACTTCCCCGTAGGGCGCCAGCAGGCCCATCCGCTCCAGCCGGTCGGTAACGTTGTCTTCGGCTTGGTGGACCCAGGAACGCGCCGCCTGCAAGGGGGAATAGTCGTTGGCGATTTCCGACTGATCTTTGATTCCCGAGGCCTCCAGGAGTGGCCTAGGTTGTACCCCCAGAGCCGCGTCTGCGCGCGAAACGCTTTGTATCCGATGCTCACCGACAGCTTGTCGCGCACGCTGCCTTCTTCGCTGTAGACAAACGCCGGGAGCCACAGGTTTTTCCCGACATTGCTGCGCCAGCTATCGAAATTGAAATAGTTGCTGGTTAGCGACGACCCGCCAAACGCCCCGTTGAAGCGCACAATGTGAAAATCCTGGTCCTCCACCCAGATGCGGCCAACAAAACGTCCTTTGTCCTTCTTGTTTAAGGGATCGACGTCAAAGACCAGACAGCGGACTTCGCCCAAAAATTCGCGCCGCACGTACTCAATCTTGTAGTGCGTCCTGTCGAAGCCGCTTATGTCGAGGAAAATCATTTGCAGGAAGCCGCGCGGGAGAAACTCCGAGCTGAAAAATTCTGCCCAGTTTCCAAGCAGCTTGTGTTTTAGGCCTTCGTCGCGGTCCAGTGGTTCCAGGGCCACGCCCTTCGAGAGCTCCGCCCGGCCCAGGAAATATTTGTCCCCGGCGGGTACCGCTCCCAGTTGCTTGTCCAGCCGCAGATACTGGATGTAGGTTTCCACCAACGGGGAGTACTGGCGAACCAAGCCGACCTCCGCCTGCTCCTGCGCCACAATCTTGTCGATCGCCGCCTCTGGAGTCAGAGGCTGCTGGGCCGCAGGGGCCGGGAGTGAGGATTGTGCGCTGGTTGGAAGCGGCTGGCCCGCCGTGGCAGGTGTTGTCTCTGTTGTGGCGGGTGGCTGCTCCTGTGCGCCCGCTTCGGAAGGCGATTGCGCCCTTGCCGTGAGCGGCCACGCCAGTAGCGCTAGCGCCAGCAAGAGGAGCAGTATGAGAGTCGGCCGCACGTGGGCCAGCATATCTTGTAGCGGCAGTATCACGGCCCTATCTTCGCGTTGGCTGTCGTTCTCCGGGGTGCCGGCCGTTGGGGCAAGTAAAATCCTGGGGCTGCGCATCACGCCTCCCAAACTCAACCTTTATAAACAGGGCCGGATTACACAGGGTAACTGCTGCGCCGAGACCTGCCACCTGTCCTGAAGTGCAGTTTCCGGCCAGCCGTCCTCGCAGGTGATACTCGGTTAAGGCTAAGGCTTTGCGGACGCGCGGGAGCGGATGGCTTGCTCGGCTAGAAGGGCTTGCTGGCGCACGCGGCCGGGGATATCCCGCGATTCGCGCTCGTAGGGACGAATTGCCGGTAGATCCTCTGCACGACCGACGAGATACAGCGCCCGCAAGGCTTCCCAAACCTGTTCGTCGCCGGGATCGACCGTGGCGATCTCGGCGCCCGCAGCAACATTGGCCCCGGTGGGCGCCGAAAGGGAATGGATGCGGCCGCTGATCGCAGAGCGAACTTCGACCGCCGCTTCGCCACTAGCCGAATTAGCTCCGGGCGGCGAGGTAGGCTGAAGTTTGGCGATGATTCCGCCTTGATGAATGGCTGTGCCGAGACGGGCTGTGTCCATCACACGCCCCGCGCTAGGCGCGAGGACGTGCGCGGGCTGCAGCATCGCCACAATTTGCTCGCGCCCGGACGCATCGCCGAAACGCACCAGCGAAAGCGCCGCGTTGCCCCGCACCATGGGCGAGGAGTCCCGCAACATTTTTAATAGCGCGTCATGAAATCCCGCGCCCGTGGTGTCCTGCCCCATCACCCATGCGTCGGTATTGCGCACTTCCTCTACTGGATGCGTTGCCAGACGGGCCAGTTCCGGATACCAGCGCTTGACGGCCGCGTCGCGACGCACGATTCGTTCGCCAATCTGCACCAATGCGTGCTGGATGTGCCGCGGGCGTTTGTCGTCCGTCAAGTATTGCGTGATTTGCTGATCGGAAAGCTGCCGGCCAAACCAGGTGTTCCACCAGAAGAGGAAGGGAAGCAGCACGATGAGCCATGCGGCGAGATAAAAAAGCAGCCGCGTGCGCGTAGATATGCGGTGGGCGGATTGGCCGGACGCCGCGCCTTGCGGAGCTGAAGTTTCGGTCACGGATGCTTCCGCGTCACCGTTTGAGGGAGAGCGTGAGGGAGTGTCCATTCTGCTGGATGAGTTTGTCAAAAAGGCAGTCGAGAAGCAAAAGGCCTTAAGCCTCTCGAACTGGGCGATGCGAGTTCCGACGTTTCGCGGCGCACGTGTGGCAAGCCTCGCCCCCTCTATTTAACTTTCGTCGGAGGGGGCGCCAGGCTTGGCTGGCCCGCTGGGCTTCTTGCCGCCGCGCAACTCCCAGAAGGCATTCAGAAAGAAGACCCCCGAAAGGCTCAGCATGATGAGGATCTCAAACAGTCCATCCACGGTCTTCCAGGTGTCTGAAGCAAAGATCCAGGCGACCCCCGCGAGCGGAATCAGACCGAGCACAATGGAGATCAATAGCATCACGGCAAGCAAGTCGCCTCCTCACACATCTCCTCGGAAATTGGTCCGGAGCACCTCATGCTACGGCTTGAACGTCTCGTCAACGGTTTTATTGTCTTTTGCCGCGAGGATGACCTTCTCGTCTTTCTCGCCTAGCTTCTCGTGGACGAACGCCAGCGTATATTCACCCGGCGGCAGACCCTTGATTTCAAACTTGCCATCCGGGCCGGTGACCGCATAGAAGGGGTTCTTCACCACGTTGATGTACATCTTCATCCACGGGTGCTGATTGCACTTTACGGGGAGAAGAATTTCTTCACGCGCAAAATTCTTGTCGAGCGGCGCAGATTGTGGCGGCTGCGATTCGTTCCACTCGCGGTTGTCCTTTGGCGTCGGATGGATATTGTGCGTAGTGGGGTCGCTGTTCACGATTTTGACGTCCTGGCCCGCCATCACGCCCATCACGTGGGGATGGTACTTGCAGCCGCTCTGATCGAGTGTGGCCGCTTCCTTCGGGATCTCGAACGTGCGATTGCCGAGCCCGTCCTTCACATAAACAAACACATTAGCGAGATGACCGCCGCTGGCCACCACGGCTTCCGCAGTGTTCGTACCTTTGCAGGCGGGATCCTGGCTCATATCGATTTTTGTAGCGGCAGGTGCGGGGCCGTCAAATTTGACCGTGCCGCTGACCGTCGCGGCGGTTGCGGGGTCGATGGGGGTGGGGGCCGGAGCCGCTGCGGGTGCGGCCGCGGGCTGTTCCGCAGTTTCCTCTTTCTTGCCGCCGCAGCCCGCGAAGAGCACAAGTCCACACAAGGCTGGCATGCCGAGAGTTGTCATCCAGGTTTTCATCTTCATGGTTTCACTCTCTCTCTTGAGAATTAAATCTCACGGATAAATGAAAATTATTTCCCCGCTCCGTGGCCGCCCTGGCCGCTCGCGCTTCCCGCGCGTGAGCCAGAGCTGCTTCGAGCAGAGGCGCGGCCCATGGACGCCGCGACGCGGCGCTGCTCTTCGGGCGTGAGCTGCAAAATGTAATCGACGAGGAGCCTTGTGTGGTCTTTATCATAGCCCTGGAACGAAGGCGGTGTCGGGCCGGAAAATACCCAGTGATTGTTTTGGCGCTTGAAGAGCCCTGAAGGCATGGAAGTGCCGGGACTGATGGCTTGCGGATCGAGCATCCACTGCTCCATCCAATCCGGCTTCAGCCGCCCGCGGGCCTGCAGGAAATTTGGCGCCGTGGCGGTGCGATCGTGCCCAGGATCGCCCGTGGCGTGGCACTTCAGGCACGGTGCGGCTGTGCTACTGAAGAGACTCCGCGCCATTTCGGTTTCTTTGGCCGTGAGTACAGGCACTTCTTCGGGAATGTACGGGAAAGGCTGGCGCGAGAGTGCCTGGAAGAAGCGCACCAGTTTGCCCAGCTCATTTTCCGAAAACGAGAACGTCGGCATGCGCACCTGCAAATACGTGCGAATGCCGTTGCGATTCGTGTCTTTGTCGTTGAGCGCCGGATTTTTCAAGAAGCCCAGCAACCACTGGGGATCGACGCGGGCGCCCTCGGTGAGCAGCTTCGGAGGCAACTGCTCTTGCGCATCCCGATAACGGGCCAAGCCCATGAGGATGGTTTTCTGTCCGGGAATGAGTTGGTGGCAGCCCATACAGTTATATTTTTTGACCACCCACCAGCCTTCCTGAATGTCTTTTCGGTAGTCAAGCGGCCGGTATTGGTAGCTGGGCGGAAGCGGATTTTCCTGGCTGCCAAGAAGGAAGGTCGTGAGCGCGCGCACCTGTTCTTTCGTAAGATGCAAGTTCGGCATGCGCATCTGTTCGGCGGGCGGCTTGATTTTGCCCAGGTCCCAAATGTTCGGCTCCGCCAGCTTGTGCTCGAAGAAACCTTTGTGGTCGTACCAAGGCTCCTTGGCAGGGCCCTCGGGCAAGCGCGCCAGATCTTCGGGATCGGTGATGGGCTCCTTTCCGCCGCGTTGCGCGACTTCCGTGAGCAGCGCGAAGTCCAGGCGCTCGACGGGCTTGCTACCCTCGGTGGTTAGCTCGGTGCCGATGCGGCCTTCGTCCTCCAGCCCGGAAATTTCATGGCAGCCAAAGCAACCGAAGAAGCGCACCCACCTCTTGCCCTCTTCCTTGAGATTTGGATCGTCCATGAACGAAGCGTCAGCATACTCGGAGGGATTCTTCTTCTTTAGAGTGATGAGGTAGCTCGCGATGTCTTCGGCGTCGGTTTCGGAAAGCCGCAGGCTTGGCATCACCGTCATGTTCTGGACTTGCAGTTCGTGGCCGTCGTTCGGGCACTTGCTGTGATCCAGATCGAAGACGAAGGGCAATCCCTTCTTCTGGTAATCCTCAGGACCAATGTCTTTTTTCTCGTACGGGCAATAGGGCCGCGTGCGCTCGCGCGCATTGTGCACCCAGCGCACGAGGTAGTCGTAATTGGCCTTTTCGCCGACACGCGTGAGATTTGCCGCAAACGTGCCGCCTTGTATCTGGTCGCCTTCACCGATGGAATGGCAAGCGAGGCAGCCACGCGTTTCGAACAATTCCTGGCCATGAGCAGCGTTTCCGGGCTTGTGCTTGGGCAGCGCATCAGTCAGTCCCGATTGCCAAACATAGGCCGAGATGGCCTTGACCTGCTCGTCGTTCAAGCGGAAGTTCGGCATCTTCGTGGTAGGCCGAAAATCGGTGGGCTTGTTCAGCCAAACAGGAATCCAATTCTTGTTCAGTTTCAGGCGCACATCCTTGAGATTGGGCCCGACCTTCTTCATGTCCTGGAACAAGCTCTTGGTCGTCCGGTCGAGTTGCATGATGCGAAGATCCACTTTGCTGTTCTCGACCTTCAGCGCGACGGCACGATCGTTCAAGCGATTGGCTTCCTCGTTCGTCGCCGCCTTGTCGGCTTGCGCCATGAAATCGTCGGCTTGCTTCAGATTGTCCTTCTTCTCCTGCTCCAGCAGCTTGATTTCCTGGCCAATGGAGAGAAGGTCCTCCGGTTCCTTGTCGTACCCCTCGTAGCGGTGGCAACCCATGCAGCCGCGCTGACGGAATAGGTCCTTGCCTTCGCTGACCACCCAGCCGACGTCGTTGCTTACCAGAACCATGTCCGCGGAGTGGCAAATCTGGCAGCCTGCTTCGTAGTTTTCTGGACGGAAGATGGGCCATAGCCAGTGTTCGTAAGTGCCATGCGCTTTTTCAACGCTTGTGGTGGCGCGGCCGTTGCCCTGGTGACACGGCGAGCAGCCGAACTTCTCTGGATCATGAATTTTCAGGAGGTCGGGGCTCGGATGGCTGGTGAAGGCTTGCGCGTACTCGTCCGGTTTTTTGCCGGGCAGAGACATGGCGGCCGCGGTGATGTTGACCGGCTCGCGTATGCCCAGGTGGCAGGACTCGCAGCGGTCGACAATCTGGGCGCTGTCTTCGCGCTCGAGATTGGCGGCGTGCTCGTTCACGTTGATCTGGCGAATGGCGGGTGTCAGGGATTCCACGCTGTTTTGGAGGTTCAGCAACTGAGAAGCTGTGAGGCTCACCATGTGATCGGTGAGGTAGGAATCCATCAATTCTTTCTTTTCGGTGACGGGCTTGAGCATTTCGCCGAGTTCGGTGCTCAATTGTGTGCGTTCGTTTTTAAATTCGTTGTAGGCTTCTTCCAACTCGTCGAAATTCTTGAACGTTTGTGCTTTGCCGTCAGGCATCTCAACAGTACTGGGTTTCGCTTTGTACGCTTCGAGGTCGCGCTGCTTGCTCTGCTTTGAGGATGGGCTCGACGTGGTCTCGATGTCGTAAGTGGCGGCAGTCACGTAGGCGCGGCGGTCCGTGAAGTGACCGGGGCCGTCCTGGACTGCCAGGATTTTCGCACCCACTTCCCGGAGCTTTTCTCTCAATTCATTGATCCGCGGCTCCGCGTCCTTGCTGGCGGCTTCGTAATCCTCCTTCAGCTTCTGATAATCGGGGCTGTTCTCGACTTCCTTCTGAGATTCCGCCGATTCGGTGCGCGCAGTCTTCAAGAAAGCGGAGTAACGGCTTTTCCATTCGTGTTGGAACGTTTTCCACGGGCGCTGGCCGAAGTCCTCGTCCCACAGCGCCCAGAACAGCGTGGCCATGAGGATGACCATGGACACAACGTAGTGCGGCGCCAGCGACTTCGTTACGATCGGATCTTTTTCGGGAATGGGCTTCTCGGGCACCAGTTCCTCCTAACCACTTGTGGCCGGAGCGGCGACCGACAGCAATCGCCGTCCAGACACTGGGCACAGCATGTTTGCCGCAAGCTGTGCCGCTACACGTTAAACCACGGCGTTATCCACACGTACTTGATGTGAAACAGCAGACGGATCAGCATCTTAATCGGCAGAGCCACCATGATGAGGAAAAATGTCATCATGATGGAGTACTGCAGCAAGCTCATGCGCTTGTAGTCCTTCGGATTGCTCCGGCGGAACAGGCCGTTCACAATCAGCCCGCCAATCACAAAATACCCGCCCACGACGAGCGCGCCGAAAATACCCTTCCACAAATTCGAAGTAATTCCAAATATGTCGGGCAGGTCGCGGTTCACTTCGTAAATCAGCCGGTTGTGGTCCCAGGTCTGCCCGGGCCAGAACCACTGCCACCCAGGCCCGCGAATAAACGTGCCGATAAAAATCATGGAGACCCACAAAATGACGAAACCGAAAAGAAACGTGCTGATCGCAAACTTGCGCTGTTTCCAGGTGTAGTAGCCGCCGCCCAACGGGTTGGTATCGATGTAAGGAATCACCATTAACCCCATGATGATCAGGGTCGGCATAACAACGCCGGCGATCCAGGGGTCAAAGTACACCAGCATTTCCTGAAGGCCCAGGAAGTACCAGGGCGCTTTTGCAGGGTTCATGGTCAAGTTCGGATTAGCTGGCTCTTCGAGTGGCGCGTTCAGCGTGATGGACCAGACCATCAGGATGATGGTGACGATGATGGCCGCCAGAAATTCCACGCGCAGCAGGAATGGCCAAACGTGCACTTCCTTCTGCCATCCCGGCCGGAACGGCCAGGTCTTGCGGTGATGCGTTTTTGCCTGGGCGGGATTAGCTTCCAGTTCCGCGATGAGTTTGTCGTTGGCGTGCGCCTGCTTCCACGCCAGATAAATGTAGAAGGCCAGCAGCGGAATCATCGCAACGATCGGAACGTTGTCCGGAGCAGAGAGAATTCCCCAGAGTTGTTTCCAATCCATGGCTATTTCTTCGCCTCCTTGACTTCGGAGTCGAGAACTACCGGGGCTGGCCCGGAAATGCCGCCATCCTTTCGCACGCGCCAGAAGTGCACGATCATAAACACCGAAGCGATGATGGGAATGCCGATACAGTGCCAGATGTAGGAACGCAACAGTGCGTTGGCGTCCACAATCGACCCGCCGAGCAGCCCGAAGCGCACATCATTGTAAGGAGTCATTCCCAACTGCGCCCCAAACGGGCCCTCGTGACCTAATAAAGGAGTGGCGCGTGCCATGTTGGTGCCTACGGTGACGGCCCAGAAGCCCAGTTGATCATCCGGCAAGAGATAGCCGGTGAAGGAGAGGAGAAGAGTCAGCACGAGCAGGATCACCCCAACGGTCCAATTGAATTCGCGCGGCTTTTTATAAGAGCCGGTGAGAAACACCCGGAACATGTGCAACTCGACCGCGATGACCATCAAGTGCGCGGCCCAGCGGTGCATGTTACGCAGCAATTTCCCATAAGGCACGTCGTGTTCGAGGTACAGCACGTCGCGGAAGGCCTGCACTTTGCTCGGGTGGTAATAGAACATGAGCAGGACGCCCGTGAGCGTCAGCACGAAGAACAAATAAAAGGTAATGCCGCCCATGCCCCAGGTATAGCTGTACCGCACTGCATCGCGATTGATCTTCGCGGGATGCAAATGTAGGAAGACGTTCGAAAGAACGCCCAGCGCGCGGTTGCGTGGCGTTTCGTCGTGTTTGTGCCGGAAAATGGAAGTAAAGAGCTGCGTCTTGGTAGGCTTGCTGAGAATTTCGATCTGTTCTTTGGCCTTCGCGGGAAGATCGGTCTTCAGAGCGTCCAGGTCTTCCTTGACGCCCGTGGTAACGCGAGTGAGCAGGCCGGCCGATTTGCCGTTGTTGCCGTTTGCTTTGTTCTCTTCAGGCATCGTGACACTCCCCCATTTCTTCTCGCGCCGATGATACTTTTCTTTACTTCCTAACTTCCTGGCTTTCTTCCTCCGCTACACTGGCAAGAACGATCCCGGATCATTGAAATGGCTTGGTTGTCCTTTGGGCCAGGAATACAACCTTGAAGTGTCCACGATGATCTGCCCATCGGGAGCTAATTGCAGGTTCGCACGGTCCATGGGCCGCGGCGCGGGGCCTTCGAAGTTTACGCCCTCGCTGTCATACCCGCTGCCGTGGCAGGGGCATTTGAACTTGTTTTCGCTGGCCTTCCAATCCGGGGTGCAGCCCAGATGCGTGCACCGGGCATAAATCACAAAGAGACGGTCGGGTGTGCGGTCCACCCAAATGCGGTATCTCTGCTGCCACTTGGTGTCTACGCCGAGCGCGTAGTCGGAAGGATAGCCGATCTTGAAAATGGTGGGAGGCTCAAAAAGCGTGCGCGGAAGAAAAAAACGGAGAAAAGCAATAAACCAGGCGCCCAGAAATGCCGTGACGCTGCACCAAACCAGCCGGCGGCGCCGTTCGTTGGCCGCGCTGGGTTCGGGGCCGACACTGGCTACGCCGCCTGCGGGCGCCGCTTTGGACGTGCCCACAGCGGGAGTGCCTACGTACTTGGTCGCGTCCGTACCGCCGGCAGCAGGGGATTTCACCGCCTGCGGCTTAGGTTTGACCGTTTCCGATTCCGGGGCCGCCATGCAGAACCTCCTTCACACGTAATGCTCGAAATCCTTGTTCGTTCTTGCGCGGCAGCCGTTTCCGCCGCCGCTCTTTCCCCTGGGGAACTAGGTTCCCACCACTTATTAGCCTAGTCCAGAGTTTCCCGCTTTCCTCTCCAATGGGCCGTGACCGTTCTCTCGCTGTCTTGCCTGGGTCCTCTATACTCTCTGCATCTTCTGTCTTAGCCACTTTGCGCGGGTGCAAACACGAGCACGCTCTTCTCGGCACATGGCGAAAGGACCCTTCGATGAATAGGGTAATCACGCGAAAAGGGCGAATCGGCTCCCAGCGCCGAGTGCCCATCGAATTGGAAAGGCATGTTCTGAAAACATCGCGAGGCCCCAAACATTTCCACCGGCCCCCCAGATTCGAACGGATATTACTCAAATCAAAAAAATTCGTCAATAAAGTTTCCGACGCAAAATCTTCGGCACCACGGAGAAACAGAAATTTGTGAAAAGAAAGATTGCCTTCCAACGCCGTGATTAACAGCAACTTCCTTAAAAGGCATTCAGCAAAAGTCCCTAAGAAGCTGTTCTCATGTCGACGGGCACTCGGCCTAATGTGGGTCACGGCGAGAAGATCCGCATCCGATAATCCATTCGTCTGTGAGTCACCAAACCACGGTTCACGTTCTTGCATGCAAGAACTTGCTTGCTTCGAGAAAAACCTGTGATATATTCGCCCCGTTTTGGATTCCCCGCCCCCGCGAGTGGGGGAAATTCGCACAGCTCTGTGGGGAAGGCCGCAAAATAACGCTGGGGGAGGTTCGCGCTCTATGGGCCTCGTTCTTTTGGTGGTCATCTGGCTGATCACTTTGATCGGCTCGTATTTCATCGTCGCAAAAACGTGGTGGCTGCCAGTCGGGGCGTCTGCGGCCGCGGCGGGAATCGATCACCATTTCACCGTCACGTACATTCTTATGGGCGGTGTCTTCATTGCCGCGCAGTTGGCCCTGGGCTGGTTTGCGTGGAAATATCGCGACCGCGGAACGGGTTCTCAGCCGGCGCAGTATTCGCACGGCAACACCACGCTTGAGGCCGTGTGGACCATCCTCACCATCATTTTGTTTATCGGGCTGAATTTGGCCAGCAAATCCATCTGGGCTTCCGAGCGCTTCGATGCTGCGAAGCCCGGCGCCGTGCAAGTGGAGGTTACCGGAATGCAATTTGCCTGGTATTTCCGCTATGCCGGACCGGACGGAAAATTCGGGGCAACGAAGCCGGAGCTGGAGGACGCATCCCTCGGCGGCGCGGGCGCGCTGGGATTGGATTCCACCGATCCTGCTTCGAAAGATGATGTGATCAGCGGCGTCATGGTCGTGCCGGTGAACCGCGAGATCGAAGTGATCCTGCGGTCCCACGACGTGATTCACAGCTTCTTCGTTCCGGCCATGCGTTTCAAGCAAGACACGGTTCCCGGCCTCGCAATTCACATGCACTTCACCCCGATTCAAACCGGCGATTTCGAGATCGCCTGCGCGGAGCTTTGCGGGCTTGGGCACTACAAGATGCACGGCATTGTAAAAGTCGTCAGCGAACCGGAATTCAATCAATGGCTGGCGGCACGAGAGGCGGAGAAGTAATAAAATGACGACTCACGAACCCCACGCGCACGCAGCGCCGCAAGGTTTCCTTCGAAAATATATCTTCAGTCTCGACCACAAAATAATCGGCATCCAGTATTTCTTTCTCGCGCTGGTGGCGGTATTTGCCGGCATGTTTCTCTCGCTGTTGATGCGTATCCATTTGGTGTGGCCTAACGCGTCGCTGCCGTTTTTCGGACAGATCAAGCCGGAAACCTACCTCAGCTTGCTGACCATGCATGGCACTATCATGGTGTTCTTCGTGTTGACTACCGCGCCGCAGGGCGGCTTCGGAAATTATTTCCTGCCAATTCAAATTGGCGCCCCGGACATGGCGTTTCCCGTGCTGAATATGCTGTCGTTCTGGACGACGTTCCTCGGGTTCCTTGTCCTGCTCGCCGCTTTCTTCGTGACTGGAGGTGCGCCGCTGCACGGCTGGACCGGGTACGCTCCGCTCAGCGCGCTGCCCTCGGCTGGCCCCGGTGAGGGGTTGGGAGCGGATCTCTGGATCATTAGCATCGCCATTTTCTGTATCGGCGCGTTGATGGGTGCGTTGAACTTCATCACCACCACGCTGGACATGCGCGCAAAGGGCATGACCCTGATGCGCATGCCGCTGACCTGCTGGGCGTGGTTCATCACCGCGATTCTGGGATTGCTGGCGTTTGGCGTGCTGCTCTCCGCAGGCATTCTCCTGCTGATGGATCGCAATCTCGGCACGAGCTTTTTCGTTCCTCTCGGCACAGTGAACGGCGTGCTCACAGGGCACAAAGGCGGCTCACCGCTCTTGTGGCAACACCTGTTCTGGTTCTTTGGCCACCCCGAGGTGTACATCGCGATTTTGCCGGCGATGGGTCTTTGCTCGCAGTTGCTCTCGGTGTTTTCGCGCAAGCCCATCTTCGGCTACAAAGCGATGGTGTACGCCATCATGGCCATCGGGTTCCTTGGCTTCATGGTGTGGGGCCACCACATGTTCATGAGCGGCATGAGCCCGTACAGCGCGTTTGCCTTTTCCATCATGACCATGGGCATCGGCGTACCTTCGGCGATCAAAACGTTTAACTGGCTGGGAACCCTCTGGCGAGGAAGGATTCGTTTTTCTTCGCCAATGTTATTTGCCATCGGATTCGTCTCGCTGTTTGTGGTCGGCGGAATCAGCGGGCCGTTCCTGGCTCAGCCGGTGCTGGACATTTATCTGCACGAAACGTACTTCGTTATCGCGCACTTTCACCTGATTATGGGCGTGGCGTCGATCTTCGGGATTTTTGCCGCAACCTATTATTGGTTCCCGAAAATGTTTGGGCGCATGATGAACGAAACCCTGGGGAAAGCGCACTTCTGGCTTACCTTCGTCGGCGCGTACGCCATCTTCATGCCCATGCATTATTACGGCATGGCCGGCGGCCTGCGGCGCTATTCCCAGGGTACGGAAGTGGCGTGGATTAATAGCCTGGCTCCGATACAGAAATTCATCAGCATCGCGGCATTTGTCACGATTGCGAGCCAGTTCATTTTCCTGATCAATCTCTTGTGGAGCATGAAGAAAGGCGAGAAAGCCGCCGACAATCCCTGGGAAGCCACCACGCTCGAATGGACCACCGCTACGCCGCCGCCGCACGACAATTTCGGTGGCGTGACTCCCGTCGTTCATAACGGACCGTACGAATACAGCGTTCCCGGAGCGCCGCGGGATTTCGTGATGCAGACCGACGCGCCGGTCACGGCGAAACATTAATCCGGTCATGGCCAGCTTCAGCACAACCGCAACCTTAGGCGAACCGCAAGTTTCACGTGGCGACGAGGGGGGAGCACCACCAATTTTTGGAGGCGGCGGCGACGGTCGTCCGGGCAGGGGATTGCCCGATTACCCCACGCGATTGCGGCGGGCACGGCTCGGATTGCTCGTGGCACTGACGCCCGTGCTGATGCTGTTCGTCTCGTTCACAAGCGCGTACGTAGTACGGCAAGGGCTTCCGACGCTGGATCCGCGAACGAATCAACTGGTGCGTGACTGGATTCCGGTGAAACTCCCGGCGCTGCTGCTGGTGAACACCGTTGTTTTACTGCTGAGCAGCGTGGGCATGGAACTGGCGCGGCGCCAAACGAAACTCGCTGCAGTCGCCGCCACGGCGAGACCGGCGAAAGAAGTTCCCCTCAGCGCGGAAGGGAAGACGCCGTGGCTGGCAATGACCATCGCGCTCGGGCTTTTGTTTTTGTTCGGGCAGTGGATGGCGTGGAAGCAACTGGCTGCCAACGGGTTCTACGTTGCGACGACGCCAAGCAGCTCGTTCGTGTATTTGCTGACGGGAGCGCATGCGGTGCATTTGATGGGCGGCGTCTTGGCGCTACTGGTCGCGGGCCTGTTTGTCTTGCTGCGGCGGCCGGTGACGACGCGAAGCATCGTCGTGGATGTGACCGGCTGGTATTGGCATTTCATGGCGGCACTGTGGGTTTACATTTTCGCTTTGCTGGAGTTGGCCAGGTAGGCAGGGCAAGGGGAGGAGGCCTGAGGCATGGCTGATACCGTGGTTTCGCACGACATCCCGTCGGTGTACGAACCGTCGCTGTTCGGCACGTACTCGAAGAAGATCGGGATGTGGCTGTTCCTGATGTCCGACTCGCTGACGTTTGGCGCACTGCTGTATGCCTACAGTTACGGCCGTATTTCGACGGCGGGCTGGCCGACTCCATTCCATTCCACGAGTATTGTCAACGCCACAATTATGACGGCGTTCCTGCTTACCAGTTCGCTGACCATGGTGCTGGCGGTGCGCGCTTCGGTGCAGAAAGATGCGAAGTCGCAAACGCTCTGGCTGCTGGCCACGATGGCGTGCGGGGCGGCCTTCGTCGTGCTCCATGGGCGCGAATGGAGCAACTTGATTGCGGAGGGCCTGACGCTGCCGATGTTTCCCGCGGTTCCGGGACACGAAGCGAGCCCGGAGTTCGCCAATGTGGCCAAGACTGTGCCGCAGTTTCCTTCGACGTTCTTCACTTTGACGGGCATGCACATGCTGCACGTGACGCTGGGTATTGTTTATCTCGGAGTAGTGGCGCTGCGGCGCAAGTTCATTCCCATCCTGTTGGCGCTGTGGCTGATTGCCTGGCTGGCGACGCCGTCTTACAGCCCATTTCACTACGGCGCGCACGTGCTGCTGGTGGTGGCGGTGGTGATCAGCATTATTCTGTGGCTGAAGCCGAAAGTTTACGATTCCTCCGACGTGGAAGTGGCCGGGCTGTACTGGCACTTCGTCGACCTGGTGTGGATGTTCATTTTTCCGCTGGTGTATTTGATGTCGGCCAGGATTTAGGAGGCGCACCGAATGGACGCTACTCAAATCGCGATTGCGGAACGCGTTGCGGAAGAACAACGCCATCACAAAAAGGCGCAATTTTTCTGGGTCTGGGGGGCGCTGCTGGTGATAACGGCGATTGAAGTGTATTTGACTTATCAGAACATGCAGCCGGCCAAAATGCTGGCGATTCTGATGGGCTTGTCGCTGATCAAGGCGGCGCTGATCATCGGGTTCTTCATGCATTTGCGATACGAAATTTCGCGGATGAAGTGGATCACCATGTGTTCGGTGGTGGCGTGCCTGATCCTGATGACCATTTTCTTTTTCCCGGACGCGCATCGTATTATTACGCTGGGAGTGAAGTGAGAGTTTGCGAGTAAAGTAGTCGTTGGAAATGAAATGAGACTTCGCACTGCGTTGTTGGCCGCGTTCGTCTTCCTGGGTGCGCTGTGCGCCGTGGCGCCTGCGTTCAGCCAGGGCTGCGCGATGTGTTCGAGCTACGTGGAAGCCAGCTCCAAAGGCGGACAGAGGGCGGTCAACAAAGGTGTGCTCCTGCTGCTGATCCCAGCCGCCGGGTTCATGAGCGGAGGCGTGGCGATGGCCTTTCGCTACTGCCGGAAGCGGGATTTGGAACAAAGCTAGAAATTCGAAAATCGAAACTGCAGAATCGGCGAAGGGGTCCTTTTGGAATGGGACCCACCACTTTTCCTCCAAGTGGTATGCACCCTAGTACCCCCCCCACGGCGAGATACGAAGACATATTTACCCAGGGACGCGAGACCCGGCTAGAACGCGAGGCTCAGCGGATGCGGGTGCAGGGGAAGCGCTCGCCGATGCGCGAGTGGTAGTACTCTTCTTTGGTCGGGGACTGCATCAGTTCGTCGTAAACTGTCGAGGGGAGGTTGTAAAACTGGCAAACTTCACCGCGCGAAAATTGGATTTCCAGAATCTCTGAATCTTCCTGGTAACCAACTTGCATCATATCGACCGAGGAAACAGGGATCCGATGCATTGGGAGGGGCCCCTTTCTCCAAGGACGCCGATTGCCGGGGAAAGCTGCCCATATGGGTCTGCGACGGCCTTTACGTTGTCAGGCGCGAGGTCAACTTGGCCAAGCTTGGGCCACACAGGCCACGCTCTCCGGTCGTCGCCCTATGGCAAACCGATGAGCGAAGTTAGCATGAAATCGAATGTGACGAATCAACAAAAAAGATTGAAACCTCTGAACAAAAGGATGAGCGTGAGGGCCTTCCGGAGCTTAGCCGCCTTCATTCTAAACGACTTAACTGGGACGCAAGGGTCGATTCAGAAAAGGGGGAATTCACTGCAGGCGGTGACGTCCTTGCCTTTGCTGTGTGAGCGTAGGTGGTGCTAATTTCTAAGGGCATCGCCATGAGCAGGTTGCGCGGAACGGTTTAAGAGGCGGCTGCGGCTCCTGTTCGAGCCGACGGATCGTAGCTTTCAGCCAGCTGCGCAAGGCTTCCTCAATTTCCAATTGCCTGGCCGATTCGTAGAGAGAGGCGAGCGTTTGGCCAGCGGCGTTTAGAGGGATGTGCCGGCAGGGAATTTGTTCGGACGCCCGATTCGTCGGAACGAACTGCATCAGAAGACAAGCGCTGCATGGCGTGCGATCCTGACTGTTGAAATTCATGCACGTGAGAGAGTCCTCAAAGATGAGGGATGCCCGGCGCGCGGCGTGGGGAGATTGGCCATAGCCTCCATCCTCGAGAAATCGTAGCTCGAACTTGAGCATTTCCAAGAGGTCGCGGTCGTCCTTTTTAGGTTCTGGCATGGGCGCCTCCGTGAACCGATTGTGGCGCGGCGTGGGCGGGATTGCGGTGACCGGGAGCACGTGGTGTTGTGACGGAGGTCACAACGTGGGACCTAACTGACTGGAAATGCAAGGAAAGCATTAAGCCACGGTTTCCGGTAAATCTAGGCATCGGAGGTGGCCACCGGGCCCCCTTGAAACGCTTTGCCCCCGCGGAAGCGTCTAATTCGTACGCGTCATTTCTGTTGGCAGCGCGTAAGCCGGGGACGAAGATCCAACCGTCGCGCCGGGTCATCCTGGTAAAAATCAGGAGGTGTGGGGTTTCCAATGGTGTTTTGTAATCCGAAGCGCAGAAAAGGCTCTCTGGCTGCGGCCTTATTTGCGGCCGTGGGAACAATCGTGGCAGCGTGTCTGCCGGCAGCACTAAGAGGGCAGACGGGCGGCGCGCAAGCCGCGAATGCGGCGCGGGCGGTGGGAACTATTAAGTCCGTTTCGGGGAACAAAATTGTGCTGACCACGGACGCTGGCGGCGACGTAAGCGTGGTGGTGCAACAAGCGGCAAAGCTGGTTCGGGTGGAACCCGGCCAGAAGGATTTGAAGGAAGCCGTGCCCATTCCGCTCGAGGAATTGCTCCCCGGAGACCGTATTCTGGTGCGCGGACAACCGGCCGAGGACGGGAAAACGGTGCTGGCAACGGCCGTGATCGCGATGAAGAAGTCGAGCATTGCCGAAAAGCAGGCGCACGAGCGTGAAGAATGGCAGAAACACGGCATGGCCGGGTTGGTGAGCAGTGTAGACCCGGCCGCGAGCACCATGCTTATTACTCTTCCAGGAATGGGCGAGAAAAAGACGGTGACGGTGCATCTCTCCCAGGAAACCATTCTGCGCCGCTACGCGCCCGACTCGATCAAGTTTGACGATGCGAAGCCGGCGCGTCTGGAGCAAATCAAGGTCGGGGACCAGCTTCGCGCGCGCGGCACGCGAAGCGCAGATGGAAGCGAGTTGACGGCGACGGAAATTGTTTGCGGGACGTTCCGAAATATCGCCGGAACGATTTCATCCATCGACGCTTCAGCGAACAGCATCACCGTGCAAGACCTGGCCACAAAAAAGCCCATCACGGTGCGCATCACGTCGGATTCGCAAGTTCGCAAGCTGCCGCTGCCGATGGCGCAGGGCATTGCCGCGCGCCTCAAAAGAACAGGGGCGGATTCGGAGACGGGCAGTGCTGCGGGAGGTAATCCCAGCGCAACGCAAGGAACGAGAGCTGCCGGAACGCAAGTCGGTGGTGCGGCGGCGGGCGGTCCAGGAGGACCGGGCCGAGGCGCCGGCGGCGGAGACTTTCAGCAAGCACTCAACCGTATGCCTCCAGCAACTCTCGGCGATTTGCAGAAAGGCGACGCGGTGATGATCGTCGCTACCGAGGGAGGACCGAACGGCATGCCATCGGTGATCACGCTGCTTGGAGGCGTGGAACCCATCCTACAGGCTTCAAGCAATGCTTCCACGATTCTGTCGCCCTGGAGCCTTAGCGAAGCCCCCGGCGGGGAAGCAGGGAATCCTTGATACCGCGCAATTGCAAGAGAATCCAAACGCGACTGGGAGATTTGGTGAGCTTCCGGTTGTTGCAAACCACATGTGCATTTTTCTTGTGTCTGTTGCTGCTGCCTTTCTTTGTTGAGCAGCTGAACGCGCAAGCCCCGGCGAGAGCACAGGGAGCGCAAGGAAAAGTTGCGCGGGGAGGTCCCACGGGAGGATTGACCGGGGTGGTGACCGATCCTTCGGGAGCTGGAATTCCTAAGGCCTCGGTGCGGTTGACGGATGCCGGCGGCGCTTCCTACGACGCGACCACGAATCGAGAGGGAATCTACGAGTTCAAGACACTCCCCCCAGGCGTATACACGCTGAAGGCTTCCGCGACGGGATTCGCCCTCTTTACGCAAGAGAATGTGCAGGTCACGGCGAACCAGGTGCAGCAGGCGAACGTCAACCTGACGATTCAAATTGAAGAACAAAAAGTCGAGGTGACCGACCAGACCACGAAAGTGGACGTCGACCCTTCCAATAATGCGGGCACCGTGGTCATGAAAGGAAAGGACCTGGAAGCACTTTCGGACGATCCGGATGAACTGCAATCGGAATTGCAAGCGTTGGCGGGGCCCTCTGCCGGGCCGAACGGCGGACAGATTTATATTGATGGATTTACCGCCGGACAATTGCCGCCGAAAGCCTCGATTCGCGAGATTCGCATCAATCAGAATCCGTTCTCTTCGGAGTACGACAAGCTCGGCTACGGGCGCATCGAAATTCTGACGAAGCCGGGGACGGACCGGCTTCACGGGCAGTTCTGGGTGATGGGCAACACCACGGCGTTCAATTCAAAAAACCCCTTCGAAGGCGCCGGACGGCCGCCCAGCTATGATTCGACACAATACGAAGGGAATCTGGGCGGCTCGCTGGGGAAAAGGGTATCGTTTTTCACCAACGCCGAGCGGCGCAACCTGAACGAGCTGGCGGTGGTGAACACGCCGTTTGTGGATCCAACGACGCTGCAGGTCTCGCAGTTTACGGGCGCGTTTCCCAATCCGCGCACGCGCACTGAGGTGAGCCAGCGCTTCGATTTTCAGGTTACGCCGAACAACACGCTGACCACGCCGTATCAATATTGGCGAAACAATGAGCAGGGCGACGTTACCCCGGGGGGCTTCAGCTTGCCTTCCACAGGGTATGACTCGCTGAATACTGAACACACGTTTCAGACGACCGACACGCAGGTGCTCGGCCCCCGCACAATCAATGAAACGCGGTTTCAGTACATCCATCAAGAACGAGATCAGAATCCGCTCAATTCGACACCGACCATTGCGATTCAAGGCGCTTTCACGACAGGTGGAAACGACAGCGGAGTAAGCCTTGATACCCAGAACCGGTATGAATTGCAGAACATCACATACTTCAATGTGGGGAAGCACGCCATCAAGTATGGCGGCCGTTTGCGCGCAACAACGGATGACTATTGGTCGAATGCAGGGTTCACCGGAACCTACGTGTTCGGTCCGCGGCCGCAACCAAACTGTACGCCGACGGGCACGGACAATTGCCAGCTTAAGGGGTTGCAGGCGTATCTGATAACTCTCCAGGATCTCGCGCAGAATCCTCCCGTCGATTTCTCCACGAACGGAGGCGGCGCAAGCTACTACTCGCTGAATGCGAATGCGACCGGGAGGGCGGCTGCGAGCGTCAGCTGGTTTGATGGCGCGCTTTTTCTTCAGGATGACTGGCGAATCCGCCCAAGCGTGACGCTGAGCACGGGGTTGCGCTACGAAACGCAGAACAATCTGGGAGACCACGCCGATTTTGCGCCGCGTGTCGGCATCGCTTGGGCTTTGGATGGCAGCGGAAAAAAATCGCCTAAGACTGTGCTGCGCGGGGGCTACGGCATTTTCTACGACCGCTTTACTTCCGACCTGGTTTTACAGCAGGAACTGCAGAACGGGCTCATTCGGCAACAATTCCTCGTGCAAGACCCTACGTTCTTCAACCCCAATCAAACTACTCAAATTCGGCAGTCGAGCACCCCGGTGGTGGTTTACCAAGTAAATCCTTTGCTTCGGACTCCCTACATCATGCAAGCCGGAGCGACGATCGAGCGGCAACTCGGCAAAAGCGCAAATCTTTCGGTCACGTACCTCAATTCGCGGGGCGTGCACCATTTTTATACCAACGCCACACCGCCCACGGGCACGCCGTCTCCCGGCACTCCGCCCCAAATCATTCACCAGTACGAATCGGGCGGAATCTTCAAACAAAACCAAGTCATCGTGAATAGCAGAGTGCAGATGGGCGCCACGCTGTCGTTATGGGGCTATTACACGCTGAACTACGCGAACGGCAACACCTCGGGCGCCAACTATGTTCCGTCGGTTCCTTGTGGAGCGCCAAGCCTGCCGGCGGGAGCGCCTTGCGGAATCGAGGAAGACTATGGCCGGGCTTCGTTCGATGTGCGGCATCGCATGTTTGTGGGAGGCACGGTGAGCATGCCGTGGGGACTTCGTGCGAGTCCGTTTCTGATCGCCCAGTCGGGCTCTCCTTTTAACATCACGACCGGTCAGGATTTGTATGGAATCAATGCCTACAACACGCGTCCGACCGCGGGTACTTGCGGCAGTCCAGAGGTGATATCCACCATATATGGTTGCTTTACTGAAGTGGCGGAACCCGGGCAAATCGCCGTTCCGATCAATGAAGAGACCGGTCCGGCACGATTCACGCTGAACATGCGCGTCAGCAAAACATTTGGTTTTGGAGAGAAGAGAGAATCGTCCGGGGGAGGCGGCGGGCCGCGAGGGGGAACGTTTGGGCGCGTTCCGCACGGCGGGGGCGGAGAACATGGTGGAGGAATGTTTGGAGGAAATCCTTCCAATAACCGCTATAACCTCACGTTCGGCGTCAACGCGCGAAATGTTTTCAATAAAGTGAACTTAGCGAATCCGAATGGCAACCTGAGTTCGCCGCTGAAAGTTGGCGAGTCCAACGGGCTGGTAGGCGGACCGTTTTCTTCTTCCACGGCGAACCGCCTGATTTATTTGCAGTGCCTATTCAATTTCTAAGATCACTTTAAGAAAAAAGGGCAAAGTGAATTGGCATCAGCTCTTCGCAAGCCCTGCGGTGCGAAATACTTTCGTCTGGAGAGTGGTTGCGATACGCTCTCGTTGCCATGAAGCGGCGGAAGAAGAAAGTCATCGATGTGGGAAAAGAGGCGCGGCGCGTGGCGCGAAAATCCGGTATCGCGCCTGCGGTTACGCGCGTGATTCCCGACAAGCGAAAGCGCCCCGATAAGCACAAGAAACAATGGCTGGAAACCGAGATGGACTGAAACGTCGAAGAATAAGTCCGACCGGACCTAGTTTTTGGAGCTTCAGCCTGGTTTGTTGGCGGGGATGACTTCGTCGGGACGAAACAGCGGCGTAAGCGCCATCTTGCGGCGCTCGGCAAGTTCGCGCGCAATGGTTTCCAGTTCTTTTTTGTCAAAGCCCATCGAGCTGACTTTCACTTTTCCATCAGGATCAATCAGGAAAATCGTAGGGACATTGGTGAGGCCGTAAGCGTTGGAGACTGGATAGCCGTCCGCATCGAGAACGAGAGGAAAAGTGAGGCCGTATTCCGAGGCAAAACTCTTCGTGGCGCGTGCGTCGTCTTGCGAGATGGCGAGAAAAGTTGCACTGGCGGAGCCGTAGCACTGATGGAGACGCTCCAGAAAAGGAAAAGTGAATTGGCAGACCGGGCAGGATATTTTGAAGAAAGCAGCAACGACCGGGCCGTGCTCGAGTAGTGCGCGAAGCGAATACTCCTTTTGGTCGAGCGATTTAAGAGAAAACTCGGGAGCGATGTTGCCGGCAACGATGTGAGTCATTTGGTCCTGCGATCCCATCCAGCGTGAAAGCCGCCGCAAAATTCCCATGAATAGATTGTAACGCAAAAGGGAAAAGGCCACATTCCCTGGCACGCTCTTCCCATTGCGGAGGGCCTGGTGTTTGATGCTTATAACAAACCAAAAGAGACCTTCTCGATGTAAGCGAAAACCCTTTTGTTTCTGTACGGATGTATCCCTTGCTGGTTATAATGAATGGGTATCCGGAAGAGCGGGCGTCGTATAATGGCAATATAG
>QHYJ01000247.1 GCA_003223255.1 Acidobacteriota bacterium
AGCCGTCGCCTTTCAGGCGACGGAGTGATCACGTGGGCGGAACAGTTCGCAGGCGACATTTCGATTCGGGCGAACGGCATGCGCACGAGAGCTCAACAGTTGACTTTCACTCGAGGTAGCCGCGCGACGCTGCGGCTGGGAAGAGAAGGAAATCGGAATGTTCAAAACTTCCCGAGGTTCGGACGTGGGTTCGTGCTACGAGGTGATAGATAGAATGAAGGAGGAATAATCTCCATTGGGAATCAGCGCACATTTCGGGGGAACTAAATAAAGCCCAAACAGATCTTCACCTGTTCTTCTATCTTGTTGAATGTGTGGGTCGAAAGTACGCCGATCGCGGGGTATCGAAGAAGAGTCTTTTCCAAAGTTGTGACCTGGTCGCACTTTGCCCAACAGTCGAAATTCAAATTGCCGTCGCCCTTCCTAATTGGAACCCGCATGCTGAACTTCTTGTGCTCTACGGTTGTGATTCCAACAACGCAAACATCCAAAGCGAACTTGTTGATTGGGTCGACGGAAAGCACGATAGCAGGTCTCGGCTTGTCCAAATGGACTATGTATACCTCACCGCGTTTAGGATACCACCCGACTGGAACGGTACCCATCAATCCCTGCTAAAGGTCTGAATGGATGCTTTTTGGAAGGCCTTTGTCTCAGTACGGTCTGTCTTCGCCTGGGCAAAAAACTCGGCTGCTTCAGCTTCCAATCGATCGTACTGCTCCTGGAGCATAGCGCGTCGGAGCAATTCATTTACGCGATCACTAGCCGAACGATCACCCTTCGTCTCATCAACGTAGCTGTTGATGTCGGGCTCGATGGTAAAGCTCTTAGCCAGTCTCATAGTTCACTTCCTATGATTAATAGGATAGAGTATGTTGGTTTAAATGTCAAGCCTGGCCCGGGAGTCGAATCCCGGGATAAGAAACTGCGGAGGCAACCTGGATGAGTGGCTTTCAATACTGGGAAAATCCAGCGAATATTTGTATTTCCACAAAGTAAATCAACAAACAGAACCCGATTGGACGATCGACCTGGAAGATGGGCCCGCTGGGCTTCGAGCGACTTTTAGGTCAACGTGGCGAAACTTCGCTAGGGGACGGTTCGCCCGATTGCAATTCGCACCTGCTGCAGCACGATCAGGAACACGCTGGCCCACAGCGTGGCGCCATGAACCTTTCTTGTGGACCACAAGTCGCGGCTGATCAGTACCAGCAGCAAAGGGTAACAGCACATCTGCGCCGCGCGGAGATCCTTAAATCCGATTTGATTTCTTGAGGTTCTTGAGGTTTCAGAACGTGTACAAACGCACCATTTTGGTGCATACTGGTGCTATGAAGTCCGGAAACAAAACGGTGCGCCAAAGCCTCAGCCTCCCAGCAAACATTGCGACACAGGTTCGCAACTTGGCAAAAACGCGTAAGCTCAGTTCCAACCGAATGCTGGTGGAACTCATCGAAAACGGTATCGAGGCTGAGCAGCGTAAGCAGCAGGAGTTTTTCAAACTTGCAGAGCGTTTCCGTAACGCCACCGACCCAGAGGAAGCGAAGCGGCTTGGCGATGAATTGGGCCGAATGGTCTTTAGCGACTGATGCCCTAAATTGAGAATTGGGGCAATCTGCCCGAGGGCATTCGTCAGCATTTGATTGATCGGATGCGGGACCGGGCGATCAGCATCGCCGACCTCAATGGACTGCGTCTCTGGATTGAATCGAAGCCGGAGGTGCCGAACGGTGACTGGTATAAGGACTTCGGTTCATTCAAGATCTGCGGACACGGCTCATACCCCAAGACATTCCTCCTTCGTGGCCAAGCTGCCAAAGGCGTGTCCCTTTAAAATCCGGCTAAGGATCCCATCATAGCGACTTGAAGCGCTCTCCGCGAACGCGAATTGCTTCCTCAACTTTGGCGAGTTTTGTGGGTCGCCAAAACTTTCGCCGACTTTGGAATCAGTACTAGCCGTTGTTTCCACCAGCCGAGTAATCTGGAGCGCAGGCATCCTCCGGGTGCCAGCCCTGGCGGCGTTTGTGGAGAGTAATGGGTGGTAAGAAATGTGACCGTCTACTGGATTGAGATCCTCGAATGTCATGTCAGGAAGAACTCAGGCCCACAGAGGCACGGACAGAGGTAACAGGATGTTGGGATTATTAAAGCGCCATGAAGCCGAAATCTTGCTCAAAGCCGGTCACAGGCGAACCGAGGTTGCCCGCCTGACAGGAATCTCGCCCGGCTCTGTCCGGCGCATTGCCGGGGAAGTATCAATTGAGCATTTCAATGACGCCGGCGAGAGAAAGAAGGGAGCGCCGAATCGGAAGGCCAAGCATCGTTGAGGGCTTCCGGAAAATGATAAGCGACATCCTTGAAAAGGAAGCTGAGCTGCCCTCCTTGGAGATCCTCCGCCAAGTTCAGAAGGCAGGTTACAGTGGGGGCAAGACCGCCCTTTATGCCTTGGTGGCCTCGTTGCGCCCGATGCAGCTCGCCACCAGACGGAACGAAGCCTTTGAGTGGATGAGGGCAGTCCAACAAAATGCTGTCCCGCGCTCCACATTGGAAAAGGAGCTCGGTCACGTCATCGAGTTAGACAAACTATTGAAGGGCATACGTAGCGGGTGTAGCGGGCCTTCGCCGTAGCACAAAAAAGCGATGGCCGTTCTCTTCCTTGAGCGAGGGATTAAGTGTTCCCTGGTTCGTTCGTTTCTCCATCTCTCTGAAAGGTCAGCGCGCAGTTACTGGGAACGATATCGGCACGGATCCACGGTCGCGCTCTTCGCCAAGAGAATGAACGCCCGGAGGAAGTCTCAAGACGATCGAATCAGGCAGGCCGTCTTTGCACTGCTCCACTCACCGCCCTCGGCACACGGGATCAATCGAACGACCTGGAAGATGACCGATCTGCAAAGGATTTTACGCGAACAGGGGCAATCGATCTCACGTGATTTGATCAGCGCGATCATCGAAGACTCTGGCTTCAAGTGGCGGAAGGCACGCATTGTGCTGACCAGCAGCGATCCGAATTATCAGGCCAAGATCGAAACGATCGTTAAGATCCTCTCGGAACTGAAAAATGACGAAGCCTTCTTCTCAATCGACGAATTCGGTCCGTTTGCGGTGAAGAAGAGAGCGGGCCGGAAGCGCGTCGCTCCAGGGGAGGACTACACGGTGCCACAGCAACAGAAGTCCAAAGGCAATCTGATCATCAAGGCTGCTTTGGAACGATCCCGCAACCAGGTGACTCACTTCTACTCGAACAAGAAGAACACCCAGGAGATGATCAAGACTATGGATCTACTGCGAATCCAGTACCGAAACTGCACGACCATATATCTCTCGTGGGATGCGGCCTCGTGGCACATTTCTCAAGATCTGACTATGCATGTCAAACAGAGAAATGATGAGGCGCTCACCGAGGGTTATCCGATTGTGAAAACTGCCCCACTGCCGGTAGGGGCCCAATTCCTCAACGTTATCGAGTCGGTTTTCAGCGGAATGGCTCGAGCAATCCTACACAATAGCGATTACTGTTCCGTTGAAGCGGCAAAGGACGCGATCGACCGCTATTACGCTGAAAGGAACGAATACTTTCGGGCACACCCTATAATAAGAGAGCAGGGCACAAGATCTGGGGACAAGAGCGGGTCCGAAGTGAATTTCACGAGAGTAATAATTGTAAAGATCGCATCTTTTGTTGGTGAGTGGCTACAATCGGACGGAACGGATGAGGCCGAGGATGCCATTGTCGATCTAAAGAAGCGCTGGCGAAATCCTGATTTTGAATGGCTATTGACAGCGTCCGCGATGACAACGGCACGTCGCCTTTGAGTTCGGCAGTACGTCTTGCAAGCCAGTAGGGATTCGAAAAGCCCGCCAAGCTCCTGCTCCATCCGGTTGCGAAGGCTCGGCCCTAGTTTTTACCGATTGCGACGCTAGCAATCGATGGTTTGAAATAATGACTCGGTCTGGATTGGCTCAGAACACTCAAGCGCAGCAACGAGAATGTGAAGTCCTTCAACGTTATGAGCTCGGAGAATTTTCACTAAGTCTCGATGATTCAGCCCCTGAACTCGCAGCAAGCTGCGCGGCCATCTCGGTTCACTTTTTTCTTTAATTTAGCCTTTGCATTCGCAGTGCTGAACTTTGCCTGCTTCAATGCGCGGGTGCGTGCCTGTCTGCGGCCGGCTTTAGATAGGTGCGGCCGGCCGTCTGAAGAGACGGAATTACAAATTCCGTGAATTCTCCGCTTTTGACAACCTCCAGGGGTGCGCAGCAACCCTGTTCAGGGCTCTCGTATTGAACCGCAGCGAAGTTTCCTTTCACTCGAATTTGAACCTGCACGGGCTCTTCGGCATAATCGACGAACTCCATAATCATCTGATCGGATCCAGACGAACGATAGACGACTACCAAAGTCGTCAGCGAATTCCAAAGACTGACAGTTAAATTTTCATTTCCGAGTAATCCGCGGATGTCTTGCGCAAAGACTTCGGGGTCGGTTACCGGCTCGGACAGCTCAATGATCCTGCCCTTCCCGGCGATGTAAGTGGCCGCATGCTCACTGATCGCTGCGTGCTGCAAAGAATGCCAGGGGTGGGAGCCGGGCACATCCACGAGCACCACAATTCTGCCATTGTTGGCGAAGCTTGCCAGAGCTTTTGCCTCCTGTATTCCGGGAGCGGAAAATACGATCACCATGCGCAGTCCGCGGAAGGTCCCCTCATTTAATTCGCTCGGCCCCATTACTCGCAAGGGAATGTTATGACGAACCAGCAAATTGACGGCTTCCAAAGAATTCTTGTCTGCATCCGTTACGATACCGACATCGGCCAGGGGCTCCAACTGCAACTCGGGCCCTTTCGTGGAAAAGTCTAGAAATGTTCTCACCTGCCGCCAAGCCGCCCAAGCCTTCGAATCATTCTGTGCCAGAGCCCTTTCCACGCTTTCATGAAGATTCAAAATCAGGTCTGCGTGAAGTGCGCTGGCTTCTGCTATTGCGAGACAGTAATCGTCCATGCTTGGCCCGTGGGCGCGCTGCAACTCGTCAGATAAGTCCCATTGGAAACTGTAAAGCGGGATTTGTGAAGCAGAGCGCATCCGTTCAAACTGCGCGAGGGCAAAATTGGAATCAACCCAGGGCTGAGATGTCGGACTGGATACCATAAGAATGCCGTTGCGCTCAAACACCATCTGCCCCTTCATTTGCGGCTGCTTTCCGTTCTTACCGAGGATTAGAAACGCCATGCCAGGATATTTGGACCTGAGAGCCTGAAGGAGTCCCTGGCTGTGAGATCTCTCCGAATCATCGAAATTGAGAATGATTCCAGCAATCAGATTTTTTCTCGAGGCGTTTATGACCGCAGCAACATTTTCCACAGCGGTCTCGACGTAGACTTTATAGCCCTGCCGACGAGCAGTTTGCAGCAGTTGATCAAAGCCGGCGTTCGATGCCAAGACAAGTTCATTCACGCCCAGAGCGGCAGCGGGTGGGACGACAGGTTGTGTCCAGCGCACAAGCACCTTGCCCCAAACGGGAGCGATCTGAAGCGCGCCCACCATCAAGAGACGAAAGAGTGTTATGGCAACACGCATCAAGTTCAGCGCCACTGTCCATCAATATCCATCAATGTGCATGCGCGATTGCGCATCCGCTCGCAATCGATCGTTTACGACCCATTGTTCAGCAATATCCTCGGCCCGTTGGATACCTGTTCAATTTGGCCATCAGGAGAAACCCAGATCGCTGACACAGTGGGGATGCCTTTGACCAAAGCCTTGCCTCTTTC
>QHYJ01000049.1 GCA_003223255.1 Acidobacteriota bacterium
CAGAGCGCGAAAAGTGCGAATCATAAGTCCGGCGCTGACCAGCAGGACGAGAGCCAGCGCTACTTGGAACACGACGAGCGCGCTTCGTGCCCGGTGTCGATGGCGGCTCGCGCTCATGGAACGTCCGCTTTCCCGCAGCGCGGTCAACTGAGGCACCCCCGCATATGTGAAAGCCGGCACGCAACCGAAGAGCAGGCTGACGAACAGCGATATAACCAATGTGAAAAAAACGGCAGGGCCATTGATTGCGATTTCGTTTATCCGTGGAAGTCCAGTGGGCGCCGTGGCGACAAGCACCCGTAAGGCACCATAAGCCAGCGCCAGACCGAGCGCGCACCCAAGAAGCGTTAAAAGGAAGCTTTCGAGAAGCAAACCCGCGGCAATGCGACCCTTGCTTGCGCCCAGAGCAGCACGGATGGCTAATTCGCGCTGACGTCCTTCCGCGCGGACCAAAAGCAAGTTGCCAACATTTGCGCAGGCGATGAGCAGCACCAATCCGACGCCCTCCATCAGCACCCACAAGACCTTGCCCATGTCGCCAACAACCTCTTGTTTTAGCGTCCGAAGGTTTGGCCCGATTCGAGCATCTTCCAAGGTTTTTGGGCTGAGGCCCACTGGCATCGGAAAACTCTTTTCGACAATTGGAAGCATCCGCGCCACGTCCGCGTTGGCTTGCGCCAGTGTGACTCCCGGCTTAAGCCTGGCGACGCATTCATAGCTGAAATCCCCGAGGAAAGCGTTAGCGCGGTCGAGCTGCAAGGGAAGGAGCATCGCGATGTCTCGTCCGCCGAAGTGAAAATCCCGCGGCAGCACGCCAATAACTTGCCGCAATTCTCCGTCGACAGTGATTGTTTTTCCAATCACTGAGCGATCGCCGCCGAACTTGCGCTGCCAAAAACCGAAACTCAGCATCACGGTCTTTGCGCCGCCCGGGGAATCATCGGCGCGCGTGAAGGTGCGTCCTAGAGTAGCTCTGACACCCAGAATCGGAAGGACGCCATCGGTTACGTCGAGCGCGCTTACCCGCTCCGGCTCCGCCATACCTGTGATGTTCACCGAGTCGTTCCTATAGAGACCAATGTCCTGGAACGTGCGGCTCTGCTCGCGATAAATGAAGTAGGATGAATCCGATGAATTCAGGTCCTTGATGTTGAGCCCAGGAGCCGTGTGCCACACGGCGACCAGTTCCTCTGGATTAGGATAGGGCAGGGGCTCCAGTAGAACTCCGTCTATCACGCTGAATATCGCCGTGTTCGCCCCGATCCCAAGCGCCAGCGTCACGGCCGCGATAATCGTGAAGCCGGGGTTTTTGCATAGCATCCGCACGCCGTATCGCAGGTCTCGCCACGACGTCTCTACTAGAGATTCCCAGCCCGCTGAGCGGACCACTTCCTTTGCAAGTTCAAGGCCGCCGCGCTCCAGACGCACCGCGCGAACGGCTTCCTTGCGGCTCATGCCTTCCCTCATCTTTTCCGCCGCCGCCATTTCCAAGTAGGCGCCCAGCTCCTCATCCAACTCCCGGTCGACCTGCTCCTTTCGGAGCAATGATCGGAGGCCACGTGTGATGTTCCGCAACAAGGACATGAGTCGGTTCCTACTCGTAACGCAAGGCCTCCATGGGATCGACTCTTACAGCCCGGCGCGCGGGTACGTAGCAGGCAGCGAGTGCGACAAGAACGAGCAGCGCGGCGGCGCAGATGATCGTGAGCGGGTCGGTAGGGCGAACGCCATAAAGAAGAGTGACGAGATAGCGCGTCAGGAGGAGCGAACCCGCTAGACCGAGCGGAAGGCCAATGGTAATAAAAAGGAACCCTTCGCCAAGGACGAGGCGAAGAACGTCAGAAGGCGCGGCGCCGAGAGCCGTGCGAACGCCGATTTCATGGGTACGCTGCGAAACAAAATATGAAATGACCCCGTAAATACCAACCGCGGCGAGGACCAAAGCGACGGATCCGAAAATCGCGAGGACCGTCATATCGAAGCGTGGAGTTTCGACTGAGTCGTCAATGCGCCGCTGCATGGTGGCGATGCCGAAAATGGGCTGTGATGGATCAACGGCTAAAAACTGGTTGCGAGCGGCTGGAGCAAGTCTGCGGGGGTCCTGATTACTTCGAATGATGAGGGAGACGAATGCAGAGTTTTCACCAGAGTAGGGAGCGTAGACCTGAGGGTCAGAAATGTGGTTAAGGCCAGCGTAGTGGACGTCACCGACGATGCCAACGGCAGTGCTCCAAGGCTTCCCCGGTCCGTGGAGCCGGATGCGTTTTGAGAGCGGACTCCCGGCAGGAAGAAAGCGGCGGGCAAAAGTTGCGCTAACGATGATCACGTGAGAACTAGGCTTGAAATCGTCAGGAGTGAAGGATCGCCCGGTGAGCACCGGAACCCGCATCGCCTGAAAATAGTCCGAACTCACGTCGCTGTTAAACACCATCGGCGCCGTACCGCTCGGAGGTTCCGGCTGACCCTCAATGAGAAAGGCCGACGACGTCTGGGAGCGGCTAAAGGGTAGCTGAGTGGTGAGACCAAAGGAACTCACGGCAGGGAGACCCCGCACGCGTTCCAGAATCCGGTAGAAGAAGGTCTGCCGCTGCAGGTCCGTGGAATACTTCGAGTCAGGGAGTTCCGTGCTGACCGTAAGGACATTCGTCGGATCGAAGCCTGGAGCGACATTCGATAAGCGAATAAAGCTGCGAATCAAGAGACCGGAGCCAATCAGCAGCACAAATGCAAGCGTAAACTCCACAACTACAAGCGCGCCGCGATATCCGCGATAAGCATAGACGCCGGTCGTGCGGCAACCACCCTCCTTGAGCGCGTCGCTCACGTCTGGCTTTGAAGCGCGGAATGCAGGTACAAGGCCGAAAAGGATACTTGCCAGGCAGGTGATGGTGAACGCAAATAGGAGAACTGGGCCGTCGATTGAGATGACACCGGTCTGGGCTATCGCACCAGGCAAGGAACTGCAGACAAGCCGAATGCTGATGGCGGCAAGAAGCAATCCAGTTCCGCCGCCCACTGCAGCAAGGGCGGCGCCTTCGATGATCAGTTGCTGAGTAAGGCGCAAGGGGCTCGCGCCGATGGCGGTGCGGACGGCTAACTCTTTCCGGCGGCTAGCGCTGCGGACGAGCTGGAGATTGGCGACATTCACACACGCGATGAGCAGGACAAAGAGAACCGCAATGAGAAGGACGAGTAGCGCAGGACGAAGGTTTCCGACAAGTTTTTCGTGTAGAGGTGTTAGTTGCACTTGCAAACCGTCGCGAACTCGGACGAGTCCGGCCGGAATTACCGAGTTGGATTGCAGCGCGAGCGTAGCAAGGTCAGCGCTGGCCTGATTGAGAGAGACGCTCGGTGCCAATCTGCCGATTACACGCGTACCAACAAGGCCCTGAGCGGCCCAGTCGACTTTGGACGGAAGCTGGAAAGCCAGCAGGCATTGGGGAACTTCGTGCTTGCTCGGAAAACGGAAGGTAGGGGGGAGGACGCCAATGACGGTGTAGGTCTGCCCATCGAGGTCGATGGATTTTGAAAGGATGCCGGGATCAGCGCCGAATTTGCTGTGCCAAAGTGAATCGGCGAGGAGGGCCGCGAGTGGACCGCCGGGGCGGTCTTCGCCTAGAAGAAACACGCGGCCTAGGGCAGGTTCAACACCTAGAACCGACAAAAAATTGGCGGTAACGCGCGCGGTTTCAATGCGTTCGGGATCTCCGACGCCGGTTAGATTGGACCGGTGACCTTCATCGTAAGCAGCCATCGCTTCAAATGTGTGATTGTGCGTGCTCCAGTTCGTGTACTCCGGATTCGGGACGGCCCAATCGTTGATATGGGGCATGAATTCATCGGCCCAAACCAGGCGCGATGGGTCGTGATAGGGAAGCGGCCGAAGGAGAGCAGTGTTGACGAAGGAAAAAATCGTCGTAGATGCGCCAATACCGAGGGCGAGAGTGAGAACGGCGACGGCGGCAAAACCGGGATTCTTGCGCAGCATGCGCAAGCCGAAGCGCAAATCCTGCCAGCACGTCTCCAGAAAGAACACCCAGCCGGCAGAGCGAACGATTTCCTTCGCAATTTCGAGAGTGCCCTGCTCAAGCCGAACCGCGCGAAGAGCTTCCCTGTGGCTCAAGCCGTCCTTCACCTTTTCGGCGGCTGCCATCTCCAAGTAGGCCCGCATTTCCTCGTTCAGTTCCCTGTCCACCTGCTCCTTGCGGAACAGTGATCGGAGACCCCTCGAAATGTTTCGCAACAAAGACACGGGTTGCGTCCTATTCGTAGCGCAAGGCGACCAACGGATCGACAGAGATTGCGCGTCGCGCCGGGATATAACACGCTAGAAACACTACGGCGCACAAGACAATTGCAACGGCGATGAAGGTTGCCGGATCTGTCGGAGCGATCCCGTAGAGCAAGGACGAAAGAAGGTGTCCTGCTCCGAATGCGATGCCAAGGCCGATAACCAAACCAATTACGGTAAGGAGCAGGCCGTGCCGGATGATGAGGTTCAAGACGTCGGTGCGCTGAGCGCCTAGGGCCACGCGCACACCGATTTCGTGAGTGCGCTGGGAAACGATGTAGGAAATGACCCCAAACAGCCCGATCGTGGTTAGGGCCAACGCTAGAAATCCGGACACCCCGAGCAAGAGACCCGTCGTCCGAGCAGGAAAGAGAGGGAGGCTCATATATTGCTGCATGGTCTCCAGATCGGTTGGAGCGATATTGGGGTCCACCGAATGAATTTCGCGCCGAATGCTGTCTAGCAAAGTTGTTGGGTCACCAGACGTGCGCACGACCAATGTGCGTCTCGCCCTCAACTGAGGCAGGTAAACAACAGGTACAGGGGCCTCGCCAAGGGTTCGGTACTTGCCAGTAGGGACGACTCCAATGACTTCGGTGCTGGACTTCTTTCCTGGACCGGCCCAAAACGTCATTCGTTGGCCCACCGGATCTTGGTTTTTCCAGAGCCGTTTTGCCAGGGCCTCATTGATGATCGTCACAGCGCTTCCTTCTGCACCCTCGGAAGAAATAAAGTCGCGACCTCGCAACAGCGAAATACCCATGGTCTGAAAGTAGTCGGGCGCAACGCGCAGTATGTCGATTGGTATCGCATCGTTTTTGTTTGACTTGGGCTGCATTGGATCGAGGATGGTGTGCTCGCGCGCAGGTCCAAGTGGCAGATGGTCGGTGAAGCTGGTCGCCGTTACCCCAGGAAGTGTTCGAACGTGCTCGGATAGCTGTTCATAAAAGGTACGCACTTGGGTGTCAGAATATCCTAGGCTCCCGGGGTCGAGAGTCGCGGCGATCACATGCTGGGTGTTAAAGCCGGGATTGATCGAACTGGCGTTCCGAAGACTTCTCACGCACAATGTACCGCATATCAGCAGCACGGTGCATGTAGCGATTTCGCCAGTCATAAGAAGGCTGCGCAATCTGGACTGGCGGAAACCGGCTGGCTGAGTTTCGTCCTTGAGATTTGCAACCACCGAGACTGACGCGCTGCGGAGGGCCGGTGTCAGTCCAAACACCACACCGCAAATCAGCGATACGATTACTGTGAAAACGAGCACTCGCCAATCAATGGGGAGCCTCAGCGTAATGGGCAAGCTCGCCGGTTTCAATGCGAGCAGGAGCGGCGCTGTCCAGTAGGCCAAAATCAGTCCCAGTAATCCTGCGAGGCTGGAGAGCAGCGTGCTTTCGACGAGCATTTGCTGGATCACTCGCCCTCGTCCTGCGCCCAACGCCGCACGAACGGCCATTTCTCGTGTTCGTCTGGTCGAGCGCGCGAGCAGGAAACTAGCCACGTTCGCACATGCGATAAGAAGCACGAATCCAAAGGCCGCCATGAGCAATGCCGTAAACGCGCTGACATAAACCCGCAAAGGAGCCGGAATGAGGGTTGCCGGGAAGACAGTTGCGTCCAAGTTCCTTTTCAGGTCGGGATGATCCATGTCGATCTGATGCTCGAGCACGCTCGCCTCGGCGCGTGCTCCGCTTGTGCTAGCTTCAGTTTTCAGGCGCCCAATTGCTATGAGCCAATGTACGCGCCAATTGCTAAGTCTTCCTTTGTCCCTTGTGATTTGTTCCACCATCGCAGTGGGAGCCCAGAAGTCCGGCTCGAAGCCCACCAAGAGACCAGTGAAACCCGCCGGCGCTACTCCGATGACGCCGTAGTTCGCGCCATTCAGCGTGAGAGTTTTTCCGACAATCGTGGAATCAGAACCGAAGTATCGGCGCCAAAAGGCATAACCAAGCACCACCACCGGCTGAGGATTAGCTGTCTGGTCGTCTTCTGCTGAGATCGTGCGCCCCAGAACAGCATTCACGCCGAGCAAGGAGAAGAAATTGCCTGAAACAAGCTGGCCCAACACAGTCTGACCCTCGTCGGACTTGTTCCAGATGACTAGGTGCGGGTCGAAATCATATGCGAGCATTCCTTCGAAGGACTGGTTGTGATCGCGGTAGTAGAAGTAATCGGGATAGGTCATTGGCAGATAGGCCTCCGCGCCGGAAGAACGTGGATTGTGTATCCAGACCTCCCGCAGTTGCTCAGGTGCTTTAACACCTCTGGGTGGGCGGAGCAGTAAGGCATTGACAAAGCTGAATACCGTCGTGTTCAGGCCCATGCCTAGGGCCAATGCGACGACGACAGCTGCAGTCGAACCCGGATTCTTGCGGAGCAGGCGGAAAGCGAAAAGCAAATCTCGCCACAGCGTGTCCACTACGAATTCCCAGCCTCCAGAGCGGACGATTTCCTTCGTAACTTCGAGAGTGCCCTGCTCAAGTCGGACCGCGCGAAGAGCTTCCTTGTGGCTCAAGCCATCCTTCATCTTTTCGGCGGCTGCCATCTCCAAGTAAGCCCCCATTTCCTCGTCCAATTCCCTGTCCACCCGCTCCTTTCGGAAAAGGGACCGGAGCCCACGTGCAACATTTCGAAGCAAGGACATAGCACACCCCTCAGGATGCCTCTAAGATTCTGGCGATCGCCGCTACTTGCCTTCCCCATTCTCGCGTTTCGTTATCGAGTCTCTTACGCCCCTTGTGTGTAAGAGCGTAGTACTTCGCTCGCCTATTGTTCTCGGTTGGCTTCCATTCACCCTCGATCAACCCGTCTCTCTCTAATCGTTGAATGGCAAGAAATAGCGAGCCCGCATTCAGGCGAAAAACGCCTTTGCTCATCTGTTCGATTCGGACCGAAATGCCATATCCATGCGTAGGCTCCAGGGCTAAGGTTTTCAGGATGAGCATGTCTAGCGTGCCCTGGACGAGATCACTTGGCTTGTCTGACATAAGACGTTCCCCTTGGCTACCAGGAGGAGCATACGCCTCTCATACTGGTTGTCAAGAGGAGAGCCACAAAGAGAGGCACCAAAGCTGGCGGACGCAGGAATTCACCTGCGCCGCCCCTGAGGAATGAGCAGCAGGAAACGTCACTTATAATCGCGATGAAGGAGCAGAGTCGGGCTAAGCAGTGCGAACTGGTCAGGACAGCTCGAGGCGAACCCAAACCGGAGACCCTCGCTTCCAGCTCCACCGCTTCGAACGAGGCGCTTCCGCCGCTCCTGCCGCTCCGTGAGGCCGAAATAGCAGGCGATCTCGTTCAAGCCGACTGAGCGTGTTCGCAAGCCTGCAAAGTTCGGCGGCATCGTGGGCAGCTTCGCGCGGCGTGCGCTTTCCGATGGATGCCATGTAGGCAGACAAACTGCCTCCTGCGTGTTCGCTCGCATGGGTGTTCCGATGCTGCTTCGCGCACACGGCGCAGCCCAGCTGACGCGTTCCCCCAGCTTTGCATCTGGGTCGCGGCCAGCTGCCCCGTGTTCTCCTTGCTCGCTCGTCTTCCCTCCGTGCCCTCCGCCGGTGAGAGACTTCCACCTTTGTTCGGGCACTTCGCAGGTACTACACGACCGTCCGACTCCCTACCAACGTTCATGTCGAGATTGTGGCCCATCACCTTCCTCGACTGGCCCGCAACAGCTTCGTGTCGGGCGCTGGTGGGGCCTCCCGGTTCTCGCGCGTGGAGGTCGACCGCGCCCACTTCGTCGCGCAAAATCCCTAGCATACGTTGGGCTGAAATCCGCGTTCGGACTTGAAACGTCAATGCTCGCGCATAGCTTGGATCGAGCGGGAAATAAGCGCAAGGCGGCGGGTTTTCGTCCAAGCTGTTATACTTTCCTCCTTTGACCACACCCACGACTTCAAATGTCTTGCCGCCTGGTTGTCTTATCCGTCTTCCGATAGGGTCTTCGTGCGGCCAGAAAAGGTTTGCCAGCGTGTCATTCACGATGGTCACTGCTGAACCGTGATCGGTATCTTGCTCAGTGAATGGCCTGCCTCGCAGCAACGGAATGCGCATGACCTGAAAGTAATCCGGCCCAACCACGTTTGAGCCGATCCATGTTGGCCTCTGTGCTTGCGCGTCCGGCAGTATTTGTTCGCTGATGCGACTCAGCCCGATGGGGACTTGGGCTGCTACCGCGACAGATTCCGACGCCGGCACGCTTCGCAACCGAGCGACACATTGGCTGATGAATGCTTGCCCTCGTTCGGGGGAGTGGCTATTCGTTCCGAGGTCTACGGATAACAACGCAAGGTTGTTCGGATCGAACCCCATGCTGACGGAGTTCAACTTGCCAAAGCTCCCGAAGAAAATGCCGGCGCACATCAGGAGGATGAGGGAAAGCGCTACTTGGCTTACGATCAGTGCATTGCGGAAACGTGGTCGCCCCGAATCAGTCGTTTGGCCTTGCTCTCCTGTCTTCAGGCCGGTGAGGACATCTAGCCTCGTCGCTTGCACGGCAGGGGCCAGCCCCAAAGCAAACGCGGTGAGGAGCGTCACCATGGCACTGAATGCAAATACTCGGTAGTCGAGGCCTAGATCGATGACGAGGGGTACGCCAATGTTAGGCGCGAATGCAGCCAGCAGTTTCTTCACCCACAAGGCGATGAGAAACCCCGCTGTCCCGCCCAGCACAGCAAGTAGCGAATTCTCGGTTACGAGTTGCTGCACCAGACGCCGGCGGCTCGCTCCAAGCGCGACTCGAACAGCGATTTCCCTTCGCCTCGGCAGGAGTCTTGCCAATAAGAAGCCCCCTAAGTTGGCGCATGCAATGGGTAGAACGACAATGACCGCAGCCATCAGCAATCCGGCAAATCCAGTGATTATGCCACGCAGTTCGAATGGCACGGCAGTCGCGGGCACGACGCTTAATGGGTGGGGCCGACCATCTTCTGACCAGGATGCTGGATATTGTTTTTGCAGCTCTGCGGCAATGATCGTGAATTGGGCCTGAGCCCGCGAAAGGGTCACTGCTTTTCGCAAGCGGCCTATTGCCATGAACTCTTTGTTATCCCGTTTAGAAAGGAAGTCTTTATCGCCGCCGATAACGCCTTCCATGATGGCTGGCACGAAAACGTCGATTTTCACGATGCTAACCATCCGGCATGCACGGTCGGGTACGACGCCAACCACCGAATAACGAGAGTCATTCAGCAAGACTGTCTTGCCGCGCAGGTCGGTGCTGCCGCCATACTGTTCGCGCCAAAGGCTCTCACTGACAACAGCGACAAAACTGCCACGAACTGTCTTGTTTTCTTCGAGCAGGAATGGCCGTCCAGCGATCGGGCTTACTTCCAAAACTGAGAAGTAATTATCGCTGACTAGGCCAAGATTGACGCGCTCCGTTTTTTGACCGACGAGAAGATTAGCAGGCACGGTCGTGAATGCCGCCAGTCCGGACAATACGGGGGCGGACTCCCTTCGATAATCAAGATAATCTGCATAAGAGTGGTTACTCAAACCGTTTCCCTCACTGTCTCCCCAAAAAATCGAAACGAGCTCACTTGGATTAGCGGAGTACAGGGGCTTCAGTAGGGCGGAGTCAAGCAAACTAAATATCGCCGTGTTCGCCCCGATGCCAAGGGCAAGGGTAAGGATAGCGACGGCAGCGAAGCCGGAGGATTTACGCAGGGTGCGAACGCCATAGTGCAATCCTGTACGAAGTCTTGAATCCAGTTTACTTTGCGCGCGTCGCGGCATTTCTCTATGGTCTGCTCGATACCGCTCAGGTCGAGCCGCGCGCGACGTTGTGCCTCTTCTTGCGTCATCCCTTTTGCGACGTATTCCTCAGTTTTTCGTTCGAGGTGGTCGCGCAACTCGTCATTCAATTCCTGGTCCGCCTGCGCCCAGCGAAACAACGACCGCAGCCGCAGCGGCATCGTGAACAGCCAATGCTCCGGTCGCATTCTCCGACCCTCCTTTACTCGTACCTTAAAGCAACCATTGGATCGACGCGCATCGCCCGCTGGGCGGGAACGAGCGTGGCAATAAGCCCGAATAATCCAAGCACGGCCACTGCTATTGCAATGGGTACGGGATCGAACGGGTTGAGTCCATAAAGCTGACTGCTCAAGACCCGGCTCGTGACAAGAGACAGCGGTATGCCCAAAATCAGCCCGAATGCAATCAGCAAGAATGCGCCCTGCAGCACAAGCCGAACAACGTCGCTCCGACTAGCGCCCAGCGCTATTCGCACGCCAATTTCGCCCGTGCGGCGTCCGACATTGTGGGCAGTAACGCCGTACAATCCGATCGAAGCTAAAACCAAAGAAAGAACGCCGAATAACGAGGTGAGGCGTGCGATGAGTCGCTGCTGTGTGAGGTGCGTGGCGACCTTCTCTTTCAGAGTGCGAATCGAAATGATCGGCAGGTTGGGGTCCACCGAAGCCATGGCTTGGCGCACCTGCGCTTCGGACAGGCTAGCTCCCGGACGTGTCCGGATGACAATGTCGTGCAGGAAAAGTGAACCAAGATTGGTTTGCGAATAGTCGGCTTGTGCTTCGGGCAAGAAGAAGAACGCGCCATCCGGCTGATCGAGCGTGAGGTAGCGGGCA
>QHYJ01000052.1 GCA_003223255.1 Acidobacteriota bacterium
AGGTACCACTCTGTGATCTCATTGTTCCGCCGCTGTTTATTTGGCCCGCAGGACAGGCCGAGCCCGCGAAGCTCGTGGATGAGTTTTTAGCAATGGACAGCCATTCGTTGTGCCTTGGGGCTGAGCATGCTGCAAAAAATCTAGGCGTCGCCAGGTGGTACAAGTGTTAGCAGCGGCGAGTATGCAGTTATTAGGCAGTTAGCGGAGTTAGCGGAGTTAGCGGCCCTTGACAACGGTGCGCGTCCTTCCCGAAAATGAAGCAGCGCTTGGTTGATTTCACCGTCTCGACCAGAAATAGACGCAGGGTTAGGTGTGACTGCCAGCTAGGCTAAGGATAACGGTTAATCGTAACGCCGAGTTCCGCCGCAACCGGTGGTCCCACGTAGAAACGAAAGGCTTGTGAGAGCAAGGGCTACTTACTCGAGTGCCGCCTCCTACCCAGCGAGGCGCTTAAGGCTCAAGCATGCAGGGCTCCTCCATGTCCAGCTCTAAAAACTTGGCTGATTGGATCGAAGGGAAGAAATTACCTCTTTTTTGGATCGGCAGCCTGTGCGGCATGGCGTTACTCTTAATCTTCACAGCACTCTTACAATACCGCTGGACGAAACAGCTCAGTGAAGCTACCGAAGCACGCGTTGGAAGCACCCTCCAGCCACTCATGATTGGGCGGCAACTTGATTTTTATGGAGAATTGTCGGCCATCTGTGTGGCATTGCAAGTCGGTCCCGATTCAGGCACGGGCGAAAATTGGAATGACTATCTTCGCCGATACGTGGACTTCAGCCACATACGTCGCAGTCACGAATCCGTGGAAAACATCAATGTGAATTCGGATTTGATAAAGAACGTTTAAATCTGGGATACGGGCGACTGGGCGATACCTCGGTTGCTGCGGCTCAATGTCGACTTGGCGAAAATCGAGAGTTCTGGCATGCCACAAGATGTACGACCTTTGCTTGCCCGTCTGCAAGACAAATCATCAAGTCTCTCCCTTGGCCTGCATGCCTGAAGCCCGATCCACAGGCAACAGCCAGCGTTCAGATTCCCAACCAGGCGATACAATAACGGGATGGCAGTTTGATAAGGACGTTCCCGCGCTGGTTCATCCCATCGTAAACAGTCGTCGCCATTCGCTGCTATCCAACATGCAGGCTTTAAGCAATCAAAATCCAGTTGACTGGATCGTTGTTGTTCTTAATCTAGACTACATTCAGAGAAGATTGCTCCCCGACCTTACGAAGCGATATTTCAGTGGCCGAGCGGGGCTCGAATATAACCTGGCCGTGCTCGCTACAGGGCCAAGACCTCATTTCATCTATTCTTCCGGCCCTGAATTTCCAAGCACTATGGATAGCAGTCTCGATTCGAGAATGAATATCTTTGGCCCGCCGCCACAAAGTGTAGAGGGCAACTTTTGGCGGACGATTAGGAACAGTCAAACCTTGCGACAGGAAGACTGGAGGAGCTTTTCGGCACCTGTTTGGTTCCCCGTAATCCGATACACGTCTACGGATGACCCGTGGATGCTGCTGCTACAAAATCGCACCGGACCAATTGATGCGATTGTGACTAGCATCTGGCGCAGGAACGTAACAACCGGAACCGTTGCTCTGGGCCTGCTCCGCCAGTCGGCGGGCGCAAAAGCTTGCAAAGCTGAAGCTGGACTTCGTCGCGTCTGTTTCGCATGAACAATAGGTTAACCTACGGTAACCGAAATTTCGGCGGAACATCGGCTTTACCGAAAAATCCATTCAACGAACTTCGACCAAGGGGCTTCTCTTTGCCACGGCAGACGGAAAACCGCCACAGCAGCGAAACGTGCTGCGGATACTCCACGCTGTAAAGAGCGTGGGATTCCGCGCCTTTCGACGTTTCCGCCTAACGTGGCTCCGCAAGAATGGTGTTCCGAAAGACTTGGAACGCTATTGGATGGGGCACGCACCCGAAGAAGTTGGCGACCTGTACTCAAAACTCAAGGACAACGTTTCGTTCCGCCAGCAGTGGGCAGAACGCATTGGCCTGCGCTTTGAGTCAACATCCGGACTTATCGAACAGCCGCCATCGCAGTGCAAATCCACAGCCGCGCAGCCGTGATGCTGGGCTCCCTCGATTCCCGCAGTCCGAAGAAGGGCAGGAGAAATAGCAGTGTATAATCTCGTTATGGCTAAGCACGTGATCCACATCTCCGAAAAAGAAGCCGCCGCAACCAATGTGGCGACGCTCCTGGCCCACGTGCGCGCGGGCACGGAAGTTGTCATCGAGAATGGCGCGCGGCCGATAGCGGTCCTTCATCCTGCTGAGCCCGTGCGCCGTACCATCTCAGAGTGCATCGCACTGCTTCCTGAAGACTCGACGGCCACCATCGATCCAGACTTCGCCAAGGATGTGGAAACAGCCGTTGAGAGCTATCGGGAACCGCTCGACCCGCCCGCATGGGACTGATCCTCGACTCTAGCGTGCTAGTCGCCGCCGAGCGCCAGGGACACAACGCGCGGAAGATGTTGGCCTCCATAGCTCGCAAAATCGCTGAGACCGAAGTCGGCATCTCCGTAGTTACACTGATCGAGCTGGCGCATGGAGCGGCTCGTGCGGATACCCCTGAGCGAAAGGCCAAGCGGCACAAGTTCATCGAAGAACTGCTCACGGCGATCCCCACTCATCCCGTCACGGTGCCTCTGGCTCTATGCGCCGGACAGATCGACGGCGAGAACCAAGCGCGGGGAACCCGAGTCCCTCTTCCCGATCTGCTCATCGGCGTAACCGCACTCGAACTCGGATACAGTGTGGGGACGGCCAATCTTCGCCACTTCCAACAGCTGCTCGGCCTGTCCATCGTGGAACTATAGCCCTAGAAAAACCGTTCGAGCGTTCCGTCCTGCCTACGTACAATTTCCGTCATTGCGCTCGCCGCTAAGGTGTGCTCTTCGTGTTTCCCCATGTCCCCTGAATGAATGATCAGTGCCAGTTCTGCGCTGGTTCGTGTGTCGCGATTTCGTGGCAGTCCCAGCGATCCGTCGGATTGGGCACTCGCGGCTTCCGTGCCACTATTTTGCGGATCGGTTCTCGACCCCGAAGGAATCCTGCCCTTGCCGAGTCTCAGCCTCAAAGTGGTCGAGGACTACGTTGGATTTGCGCGCAAGGAAGCCGAATACGGCGGGGCATGGGCAATGGCAACATTCATCGAAGCGACGGAAACCAGCGACGAGGGGAAGCGGAAGGGAATTGATGGACAAAATTGTCGCCTACAACAAGGAAGACCTTGAGGCGACGTAGGCAGTGTTCCAGTGGTTGAGGGGCAAGGCTCCCGCACAGCCTTCAAAGACTTAGTCAGCGGTTCGACCGCCAGCCCGAGCTTGCCATCGAGGGGGCGTCCCCAATGTTGTGAAATACGCGATACGCGCAGAAACGATGGTCTCGAACGGCAATCGTGTCACAACCGTCGAAGTCCTATAGGCCTAGCGGCGTGCCAGCTGGTGCTTCGGTTCCTCTCCGGTCGAAAGTTGACTTGATTGCCTCGGTCAACAGCCCACCTTCAAAGTGGAGGCCCTCGTATTCTTGCTCTTCCTTAATCGTCTCCGCCGAACGTTGGTCACTGACGTTGCGTGATACCATAAATTATGTCAGGACTACAGATTGAGGTAATTAAAGGTATCGCTCGGCATACACCCTGATATACGATATTATATCAGACATGAAGAGGAATATCAAAAAAGACATCAAAGCGCTGCGACTTGAAAGGCTTCCCGACGATCTGCGCCGGGCCCTGAAAGAGGCACGGGAGAAGCGCGCCTGGACGCAGAGGGACCTCGCGAGCCGCCTAGGCCTGACGCAAAAGCACATCTCTGGCATCGAGTCCGGCAAGATCGTGCCGCGCTACGATACGCTCCTTGAGCTGGTCCGAGCCCTCGACCGCGATCTCCTGATGGTTCCCCGCGCCCTCGTGCCTGTAGTGCAGTCGCTCGTCCGCGACCACCTCAAGGACCAGCCAGGCGAAGGCGAGGAACGTCCCCTCTACGCCGCCGAGGACAACGAAGACACGGCGCAGGAGCCGCGCGATGAAGTTTGACCCGAAAAAGCTCAACGCGCTTTCGGTGCGCCTTCACGGGGAGCAGATCGGTGTCATCACACGCCTCGCGGGCGACCGTCAGCTCTTCGCGTTCGAGCAGGACTACATCGACAACGCGCAGCGCCCGACCTTGAGCCTCTCCTTCAAGGGCAGCACTGGTGGGCTCGTGACCAGCGTGCGGCCCGTGCCGCGCCGCGTGCCGCCGTTCTTCTCGAACCTCCTGCCCGAAGGCCATCTGCGCGAGTATCTCGCCAAGCGCGCGGACGTCAATCCCGGGCGCGAATTCTTCCTCCTCGCCGTGCTGGGCGCCGACCTTCCCGGCGCGCTCGTCATCGAGCCGCTTGAGGGCGAGACGCACCAAGCCGACGCTCATCATGATGAAGGCGATGGCGGCGACCACGCGGACTTCCCGCCTGGGACGGCGTTGCGTTTTTCTCTGGCGGGCGTGCAGTTGAAATTCTCGGCAATCATGGAAGCGCCCGGCGGCCTGACCATTCCCGCAGGCGGCATGGGCGGGTCATGGATCGTCAAGCTGCATTCGGCCCGCTTCGCGGCCGTCCCCGAAAACGAATTCGCCATGCTGGAACTCGCACGCCGTGCGGGCATCACTGTGCCGGAGAACCGTCTCATCAGGACGGCGGACATCAAAGGGCTCCCCGATGAAGCGCGCGCGTCAGGGACGAAGGCTCTCGCCGTGCGGCGCTTCGACCGCCTAGCAGGCGGAGAGCCCGTCCACATGGAGGACTTCGCGCAACTTTTCGGGCAATATCCGAACGATAAGTACAAACCCCGCAGCTACGCGAATATCGCGGCGGTGCTGTGGGCGGAAGTGGGCGAAGACGCTGTCGCCGAGTTCGTCCGCCGGCTCGTTTTCTCTGTTGTGATCGGAAACGCCGACATGCATCTCAAGAACTGGTCGCTTCTTTATCCCGACCGCCGCAGGCCCGTGCTCTCGCCGGGCTACGATTTTGTGGCCACGCTCCCCTACATTCCAAACGACACGCTCGCCCTGAGTTTCGGTGGCAGCCGCAGTCTTGCGGAAATCACGCCCGATCAGATGCGCAGCTTCGCCGACAAGGCAAGAATTCCGGCAAGCCCCCTCTGGAAGATCGCGGTCGAGACCGCGCAGAAGGCCGCCGCAGGCTGGAAATCGCTCGAACAGGCGGACCTCCTCCCCAAGGACTTGCGCTCTTCCATCCAAAGACAGATTCTTCGCGTCGCTGCCACGGTGAAGTGAGAAGATCCCGATGGCCAACATCTGGTTCACTGCCGATTTCCACCTCGGGCACAAGAACATCATTCGGTATTGTAATCGTTCTTTCGACACGGTCGAGGAGATGAATCGGACAATCATCGAACGGTTGAACAGCCTCGTCAAAACGAACGACATCTTGTACTTTCTCGGGGGGACTTCTGCATCGGTCCAAAAGCAAGGGCAGTGGAGCTGCGCCGCGAGATTCGATGCAAGAAGATATTCGCTGTGCCCGGCAACCACGACAAGGACACGCGCAAGCTGACTGGGGAGTTTTATTGGCTTGGCGATCTGGCGGAGGTCTCAATCAATGGGCAACGGATCGTGCTTTGCCATTACGCAATGCGCGTTTGGAATCATTCATCTCACGGTGCCTGGCATTTGTACGGACACTCGCACGGGCGACTGCCCAGCCTCGAGGCATCACTTTCGATGGATGTCGGCGTGGACACCC
>QHYJ01000053.1 GCA_003223255.1 Acidobacteriota bacterium
CGTTAGGAATCGCAATGCGGTCTACCAGTCAGGGGTTGTTTACTCCTTACACTTTGCGTATCGGGCCTGGATATCCCGCGAGTTTGCGGTCGTTGGTGACCAGTGTGATTCCCTCAACCATCGCCTGAGCCAGCATGATGCGATCGAAGGGATCCTTGTGTGTTTGTGCCAATTGGTCCGTGTTGATCGCGTGTTCGCTAGTGATTGGGAGTTCGTCATAGCCATTATCCAGCAACCCACGGCGCAATAGCCTTGCGTCCACGCGGAAATCCTGACGTCCGAGGCTCTGTTTGATCGTAATTTCCCAGAAGCTCGCAGCGCTAAAGACGAGCTCATTCTCGGAATTCTCGATGAGCGAACGCGCCGCCCTTGTCAGCCGTTTGGGATCATGAGCTGCCCATAGCAGCAGATGCGTATCGAGCAGCAGTTTCACTCTTCACCTTGGAACATCCGCTCGATTTCAGAGCTGCCCATCGTGTTAAAGTCATCGGGTACCGAAAACGGGCCGCGAAGAAACCCGAGCCTCCGTACCTGTTTTCCCGTCGGCGTGTCCAGGGCTGTGACCTTGACCATCGGCTTTCCTGCCTTGGCAATGATGAACGGCTTTCCGCCCGCTGCCTCGTCTACCAAACGAGACAGTTGCGTTTTGGCTTTATGGATGTTGACGGTAATCACGCAAACCTCAGTGAACTTAGTTCATTTAGTTTAGTTCGGTATAGGTTGTCTGTCAAGAACCCTATGTGCTCAGCTTGTGCTCAGCCTGAGAGCTCGACATGCTGTCCGCTCAAGGCTTGGCTGCGGGCTGGCAAGACCGTGGAACTTCGAGAGCGAGGTTGGAGGTATCTCGGGCCTTCCTTTTTTGTAGGAAGGACTTCGCAAATCTGCGCGAGGCTGCGCCCCTCAGCCGAGAATCATGAACGGCTCACCATTCGGGCTCTGAGGAAAGACGGCCCCGGGGCACTCCTTCTCATATTCGGTCTAACCGAGAGTTCCAATTACAAACGGAGAGATGAGAGTAGCGTTGTCAGAACGTTGTGCAGGTGCTCGCGAAATCGCTCGCTTTCCTGCTCCGCAGAGCGGGTCAATTCCTCTCGAAACACTTGCAGGCGGGTCTCCCATTCCGCGTAGACCTCTTTGCTTTGCGACATCAGCAATTCAACCTTTTGCTGGGCCTCGATGACCGCCCGGTCTGTTTCCGCCTTGACCCCTTCTTGAGATTTACTTAGCGCCGCGAGTGCGCCGTCGA
>QHYJ01000054.1 GCA_003223255.1 Acidobacteriota bacterium
CTTCGTCGGGCCTAGTTCGTGGGAGCGCGCAATCCGAATGGCTTCGCGATTGTACGGCTCGTAGCGGCAACGGTAGGCGACCATCAACTTTCGACTGGCTTTGCGCGCGGCATCGATCATCGTCTGACATTCGGCAGGGGTGCCGGCCATGGGCTTCTCGGTGAGCACATGCTTGCCGGCTTGCAATCCACGGACGGTATATTCAGCATGCATGCCGTTGGGCAGAACGATGTAAATAATGTCGACTTCGGGATTGTCTTTGATGGTGTCGTAATTCTGGTAGTTGTAGATGTTTTTGGGGTTTACGCCGTAACGCATGGCCAACTTGTTGGCTTTGTCCGGATGGCCGCTTACAAACGCCACGACCTTGGATTTCTCGCATTTGGCGAAAGCGGGCAAAATCTCGTGAATCGACAGGTTGCCAAGGCCAACGACAGCCCATCCAAGTTTCCTGCCAGGCGGATCGGGGACGACAAGTTGCTGTGCATTGGCATCCTTCAGTAATGCCCCGCTAACACTGGCCTCGACGATGCCTCCGCCGACCTTCGCGATGAAACTGCGGCGCGTGATTTCTTTTTCGGAGAGAACCGGCATGATCATTCCTCCATTACTTCGGACTGCGCTGCTTTCGAATTTCTTCCAGCCGGCGCTTCAAGTATTCCTGATACTCCTGCTGCAACTTGGGATCGGCCGGAGTGGAGTAGATTTCGCTCGACTTGTACGTGCCTTCGTCAAACTTCTTCTTTGTCCACTCGTCGTGTATGTGGATCTCATCGGCTCGGTCCAGCACCTCCCTCACGAGCTGCGGCGGAATGAAGTAGACACCCTCGCGATAGCCGACGACGAGATCGCCGGGCATGACGGTAACGCTGCCGATCAAGACGGGAACCGTGAATCCCTTCGATTGCCAGAATCGTTGCAGCAAACAAAATGGCGAATTTCCTTTCCTCGGTCACGCTAGAACTCCTGCAGTCTGTGTCTGTGGAGTGAAATTCAGGCAAGAGAAGCGGGGAATCGCAGTTTACTTTTTCTGGTCCCACAAGTCCGCTAAGAGCTTGATCGTCGCAGAACCATGACCACCATATAATTCCGCCTTCCGAATTATGCAGCAACGCCGTTTCCCTTCATTCCCAGTTTTTCCGCACACAATGATGCTTGATTAAGTCGGCATAATGCCACTCACTTCTCCGGACGGTCCTGCGGACCGAAAGGAGAATCGAATAATTGTAGCAAGCGGGGAATCCTGAGGAATCAAGGGCGAAATAACAATTCGCCAGCCAAAGGCCGTAAACACTGGATTTTCTGTGCTAGAACTTCGCAAGACTGTTCCCTGAAGAGAGTTGAAAGCTGCCCGCAATGCAATAAAAGGAGGGAAAACGTCTATATGGGTCATGTCGCGGATCCACGTTTCCCCTGGGGTGGCTGCAGTTTGACAGGCCGTCGGCCACTCCAAAGATGCTCGACTTCGCGGCTATGGCTTTTTAAGCGCTGTGACTCACAGAATTCGCCGGTAATAATCGACTAAACAGCGCGTAGACCGCGAGCAAGCAATTTCCCCGAACCGGAATTCGCGGGAGTTTTGCTGGTGACGCGCGGACTTACCAATAGCTGGCCCTAGAGCACTGATTTGGCGTTTTTGCCTACCGCTACCAACATAATCACGCTCTTGCCGTGAGCGTGAGGAGAAAAGAACCGAATCACGTCATCATCGTAAAACGTTAAACCCGTGGCGCTCAAGCGTTGAGCGTAAGCGGCAAGATATACCTTGCCGCTCAAGATGCCGGCTTCGAGCTGCACCGCGCGGTAGCCGCGATTGCCGAAGCGCCCCAAAATGATTTGTAAGTCTGCAAGGAAGAAGATGTCCGCGGCGGCTTCGGCGGGCAAGTCCTGGTCCAGACCCAGGTGACCAGCCTGAGTGCGAAAGTTTCCTGCTTTCAGGCGTTCGAGCATCTGCCGGTCACGGTGGAATACGTAGGCTCCGGCATCGAGACCTTCGACTGCGTTCACAATTAAGTAGACCTCGTTCAGCTGCGTCCCTTCGGGATGCAGGAAGTCCGCCGGTATACCGCGGGTAGCTCGATCCAAGATGGTAGAGAGCTGGAGCAGCCCGATCGGCACTTCGGCAAACTTGCGTGCGGAGCCCCGCCGAAGGATGACCTGTTCGATCGGATCACGAGGCATTTCTGCATCCGAATAAGGGTGGAGCTGAACGGTCGCTCCCGTTTGCGCGGGTAGTTTTGCGAACGGAGCATTACCACGCCAAGTCCCAACCTCCTCAGCCGATCGGAGCGAGGAGGCAGCGTGAATTTTGCGCATGGCTGGATAGACAATCTCGTTTCGAGAGAGCGGAACGGTTTCCAAATGGAGAACGGAGGGCTTGGAAAGAAATTGCTGCGGCAATGCTGCGACATGGCCTAGGGCTACGAGAGAATAGGCGACCTCGCGCTCGGGATCGACATCAACCAATCGGTTCACCTCTGCGTCCAGGAATCCGCAGATCACCTTGGCAGGCATTCCAAGAGCCGTGGCGACCGCCAGCAAATTGGCTAGAAGAGTGCCATTATCCCAGCCAAAGTGGCGATACGTACGAGCCTGATACTTCCACGCATTGCGCCAGTAGGTGCACGTACAAATGATGGTAAGCGGGGCATGGACAATTGCTGATTCACCACCAGTGGCTTCACTCAGCACACTGCGATAGTCTCCCTCCCTCAGTCTGCGTAGGGCAAACTCGGCGGGCGCAAAGTGGTACACACCTGCTTCCAAATCGACAAGGTTTGCACAAACAACGTAGACCTCGACTTCGTAGAGCGCTCCGGTGCAGGCTGCGGCGCGAAAATAAATATCGCCGCCAGGATGCTTTCGATGTCGAGTGATTCCGGCGGTCAGATACAGCAATTGGGCCAGCGCCTCCAAGTCGGGTACGGCACTGGCCACCGGGTGGATGCTCTCCGCGATCGCGGAGAGGGCAGCGACGCCAGTTTGGCGTACCTCTCGGGGCAACCGCAACGGCTCTAGAGTGGTGTAAGCCTTGAATGGCAAGGGTTGATTGTCCCAATCCAAGAAATGCAGATTGTTATGGACGCTGGCGTAGGAATGCTTGGAAGCGTTGTGGTACCTCCAAGCAGCTTCAACATTGCTGTTGACGGTCATTGGTGAGAAGGCCAGCCTGTCACGAGCATGTTACCGCCATGAAGAGAGAGCTGGTCGAAGAACTGTTGATTGTAGTAGGGCTTCCCCAGCAATCGAGAAAACTGTCCATAAAATTAGGTTCTGGGAAGTTGAGGCCGCAACGTCCTCCGTCGCCACGGCATTTCTCCAGCGCCGAAGCGAAAGCAATCGATCTCCTGGAAGAACTTTATCCGCGCACACCGGGACGTTTTGGTGGGGATGGACTTCTTCACGACGGAAGTCCTAACGCTCAAAGGGTTGACGACTTACTATGTGCTGTTCTTCATCCACTTGGAGACTCGCCGGGTGAACTTGCTAGGATTCACGCCGCACCCGGATCAGGAGTGGATGGAGCAGCAGGCGCGAAACATGACGATGGAGGAGTGGGGATGCCTGAGAGGCTGTCGCTATCTGCTGCATGACCGAGATGCGAAGTTCTGCCAATCATTTCGGGAACTGATCAAGACGGGAAGCGTGAACGAACCGTCAGCGGCGTGTGCTGACCGCGCGCCATCAGGTCAACCCCTACCAGCCTCGTGCCGATCCCGTGACCTGATAAACAACTGGATAACTGGCGATTTGCTTCAGGAACCCGAGTTTCTTGAGCGCCTCCAGATGAGCGACAACACGCGTCGCCGAGTTGGCAAGACCGGGCCTCTGTGCCTGCTCGATTGTGCAGTAGCCGCCCAGATACACCAGAGTTCTCAGGAAAAGATCTCTTTGTTCGTCCAATAGCGGAAGTCGCTGCGAAAAACGTGTTACACGGCGTACTGATGCAGGGGTTCAACTGCAGGCTGCTCAAGGGTTGAATCACACGGGGGGGATGGGCGTGAATCTTTGTAAGCGGTAAGCGAGGTGCACCTATCCTGTGCAGTTCGCTTGTGGCAAGCTGCGCGGATGCCTGCGAGGAGCAGCTCCGGATAGAAGTAGTGTTGCAAGGCATTTGATCCGAGCTTTCTGAGGAAGTCGGTCCAACCATTCAAGGAGAAGTGGTGATCTGGCCTCGGCTTCCTGAAAGGACATGACCTCCGCGTTTGGCATCCCTCCCCTCCGGCATGTTCGCATGATTCCGAAATCAAGCCAGCGCTATTTCCTAAGCTTTAACGCTATTTTCCTCGCATTTCCCTCGGCATTGACTATGGTAGGATACGGCGCCGGGAGGCACTTGGCCGTTCTCTCAGGGCGCGGCCAGCACGAGACCCGGACACTCACCATGCCTCGAGTTATGTTATTCGACCTTGACAGCAGGATTCCCAATCTAGCTCTGATGAAGCTCAGTACCTATTACAAAAAGCGCGGCTTCGAGGTGCTGCTGAGGCACTGGCCGGACTCCCAAAAGGCAGACCAATACCTGGCAAGTGCTGTTTTCTATTGTGAGTCTACGCAAAGAAAGATCGCTACACTCAAGGCGATCCATGGTGCGGATGTTGAGATGGGCGGGTCTGGAATTGATCTGGCGAAACGTCTGCCGCCGGAGGTTGAATCTTGCTTTCCAGATTACAGCCTGTATAACCACAAGGATTACGCCGTTGGCTTTCTGACGCGAGGCTGCCCGAAGCGCTGCGCCTTCTGTGTTGTACCCGTCAAGGAAGGACCAGAGAAAAGGAACAGCGCGCGCTTTTCTGATTTCGTTCCGGCTGGTCAGCGAAACGTGATGCTTCTGGATGATAACTTGTTAAGTTTTCCCGAAGCGGAGTCGCTCCTGAAGGAAATGACTGAGCGCCAGTACGCCATCAACTTCAGCCAGACGCTGGATATCTCCTATCTCACTCCAAGAGTGTACGAGCTCCTGCTTAGAGTGGACTATCAAAATGCCCGTTTCACTCGGAAGCGGATCTATTTCAGCTGCAATCACCCGGGAACGAACCGGCAGTTTATGGACCGAAGAGATATGCTGAAGCGGTTTGGCATCGACGCGGTTTGTGTGGTGTGCATCTACGGGTTCGACACCAGTCTCAGCCAGGATTACCAGCGCTGGATGATGCTGCGAAGACTGATGCTAGTCCCCTTCTTTCAGGAATACTGGCCCATTCCTGGCGTTCCTGCGCGCCTGCCCTCCAAATTTTTCGATATGGATCTCAACGAAGTCATCCGCCTGACGTTTCGGAGCAATGGGAAGAACTGGGAGAAATACCTGCGCTGGCTGAACCGCGTTTACTTTCACACTTTTGGAAAATACTATCTTCCGCTGGTGAAGATAATTTACCGATACAACGACCGAGAGCGCATCCGCCGGTATCTTAAGCACCGCGAACTCTTGACGAGCGAACTTTACCGGT
>QHYJ01000055.1 GCA_003223255.1 Acidobacteriota bacterium
GATCATATTCTGTCGTGGTCGCGACCAGCCATGCGATTTGAATGGGATAAGCAGAAGAATCGACAAAACCCTCGCAAGCACAATGTTCGCTTTGAAACGGCCATGCTCGTTTTCGATGATCGCTATGCTCTTACACAACGTGACTTCACTTTTGAAGATGAGGAGCGATGGATAACGGTTGGAGCCATAAGGCCGGGTTCGAGTCTACTCGTCGTGCATACGTTCTATGAGAAACAAGGGGAAGAGTCATCGGTATCATTTCGGCTCGCGCAGCTGAGTCGCACGAAAGGAGGGCCTATGAGGAAGCTCACAAGGGAACAGAAGCGGGACATCCGCGCCATCGCCGCAAAAAGAGACGAGGACATTGATTCTTCCGACGCGCCCCCGCTTCTCGATTGGAGCGGCGCGGAAATCGGCAAGTTCTATCGGCCCAAGAAGAAGCCTGTAACTCTGCGTCTGGATTCCGACATCATTGCCTGGCTCAAAGCTGGTGGCCGCGGTTATCAAACCAAAGCAAATTGGCTGCTGCGGAACGCCATGCTTCATTTCACGAACGAAGCGAACGTCGGTCGGCGGAAGATGGCGGCGCGACGTACTAAACCCCGCGGGCGGCGGGAACACGAATGATCAGCCCGAGGGCTTCAGGTCTTCTGTAAGCTCTTCGACGAGATGTACTACGGAAAGGGCTTCGCAGAGGTGGTCCGCTAGTTGGGCTTTTAGCAAGAACAGAGTGACGTTGCCCGAAGTCTTACGAAAGGCCATAACGCGCGTGGCGCCAGCGGCGGGACTGGAAGTGGCCGTGACAGCGTGGGATTCTAACCAACGAGAGGGCAGCGTTCTAACCAACTGAACTACATCCCCAGGAACAACTTACGGATACCTGACTTTGGCAATGTCTGTAAAGAAGTTGATTCGCACTTCTTGTCACAGTGCCGAAGTTTTGCGAAGTACCAACGGTTCAAATTATGGGCGAAGAGAGACGTGCCCGCAACCTGCCGGCGCGTTGCAGAACGGCGCTCAGCGTACGGTCTCCATTTTCGACATGATCGAATTTCCTCCATGTCATTGCCGCCGATGTAGCCCCTGAACTTGCGTGCTGATTGGCGTTGGACCAAGCGAGCGCCATGATGATTGAAAGAACCACAGCATTGGCAGGGATGTACAAATTAAAATCTGCAAGGCTGTGCAGCAAGATGGCGACGATACCGCCGAGGCAGCCGAAGGAGAGCGCATTGTCGTAGGCCTCGCCGCTTTTCCTGCAACGCTGGATTGTCCGCCCTAAAATCCAGAAAATCGCGCCGAACACGAGGACGGCGCCAGGAATGCCTAGCTCAGCAGCGATCTCCAGATAGTCGCAGTGAGCGTGATCCACGAGATTGTTAAGAAAAGCGGTTTGCACCGAGGGATAAACGACGGCGAAAGTCCCGAATCCGCTGCCCAAAACCGGATGACGGCGAATCAAATGCAGCGTATCGCGCCAGACGGAGAGGCGGTCCTGTCCCGGGCGGTTGTACTGGTCGCTGAGTGTCTCGAAGCGGCTAATCACTGGATCGCTTCCAATCCAAACGGCGAGCCCAACAATCCCAAGAAGAAATAGAGCGCCAACGGCAACGCGACCCCTTGCTGACAAGGACGTCGTTCCCGCCAGCGTTAGCATCGCGATCAGCGAAACCAGAGCGGAAATGATGCCCATGCGCGACCGCGAAAAAGCCAGAGCCGCGAAGAGTATGCCCGCCAGGAAAATCCAGAACACGAGAAGAGGAAATGCTGTGCTGGACAGGATTCTTTTCGCTCGCCCTGGTTCGTTCCGCATCTTTCGGCGCAAAGTCCAAACCTGTTGCAAAGCCAAGACGACGGCAAACGGCAGAATCATTTCCAACAGTCCCGCGAAGTGGTTGCGGTTAACATAAGTACCCGTTGCTTCTTCCAGATAAAATTTCTTTACGTAGGTAAAAATCTGCTGCCAGCCGGTCAAGTATTGAATCAGGCCGTAGAAAGCCTCGAACACCGCGATGGCCAGGAGAGCGAGGACAATCCGTCTTTGGGCTTTTCTCTCCTCGCAGAGCACGAGTACAAGATAGAAAGCTGTGAGATAGGTCACCAGCAAGAGCAGGTGCGAGATTGTTTCGTAAGGGGCAGTGCTGATGGTGAAAAAGGGGTGCGCGGGGGGATCAGCATCAGCAGCTAGAATTCTGAATGCTGGCGCCAAAGAAATTGGAAGCGGAACAATCTGTAGGAGAACGAGAGCAATCAAGAGGGACGGGACGACGACGGGAAAGCGCACAGAGGTTGCCGTTGCGCGCCGCATCACTGCCAACTGAAGAATGCCAAGAAGGAGAATAATCACTTGCGTTACGGCGAAAAACTGAGGTGCAGTCCCCCCAAAAGAGAGAACCGCCACGACGACGGCTGCAAGAAGGCCGGCTTCAACAAGCCGGTCCGTGAATCGGCCTTGGACAAGGATTCCCACGCCATCATTTTGAAAGGCGGTTCCAAGGTTCCGCTGGATCAGAAATGGTCTCCGAATGGGAATTGCCGTTGGAACCGTATATCCCTAAACCGTAGTAACCGTTGGTATGAAGGGTCACGTTGTTCAGCACGACGCCGATCAGGTTCGCGCCGGCGCTCCGGATGCCGGACTGAGATTGCCTGATTTGCTCGCGAGGGGTGGCGCCGCTCTTCGCAACCAAAAGCACGCCGTCCACTAGCGATGCGAGAATGCGGCTGTCAGCCAGCGTCAAGAGTGGCGAAGAATCAAGAATGACGAAGGCGTATTCGGATTTTGCGGACCCCAGAAATGCTCCCATGCTTTTCGAAGAAAGAAGCTCTGCGGGATTCGGAGGCACAGGCCCGCAGGGTAGCAGGTCAAGTCCCGGCGAACCTGATGGGCACACGGCGGTGCGCCAATCTTCTTGTCCTGTGAGGTAGCTAACCAAGCCGAGGTTCTCGCGGATGCAGAAGAGTCTTTGCAGGGAAGGGAAGCGAAGGTCGGCGTCTACGAGTAAGACGCGCTGGCCGAGCTGCGCGAGGGAAATAGCCAAATTGGTGGCGACGGTGGTTTTCCCTTCTCCAGGCTGCGTACTGGTGATGAGCAATGAACCCGGGGGATGGTCGGCTGTGGAAAGCAATACAGAGTCCTCCTTGATCAATGCGGTGCCAGCACGCGCAAGTGTTACTCGCCGTTCCATTCTGCCGGGACCTAAGAAGCTTTGAATGATCCAGCAGCCTGCGAACGCTTGGCCCATTGCCATTCAAATGGTGCACCGCTGGAATGAGAGCCAGCGCCGGCAAACCAAACAAGCGTTCTACGTCGTCGGCGCCCTTTAGCGTGTCGTCGAGGCGCTCCTGGAGGAATGCTGCGCTGATTCCGAGGCCGAGGCCTAGCAACGTTGTCACGGCCAGGTTCAAAGGAATTTCGGGTTTTGCGGGCCTAGCTGGCGGGGTGGCGGAATCCACGATGCGAATGTTGCTGGCTTTCAAGCTTGCGGAAACTCCCGCTTCTTTCAGCCGCTGAAGCAATCCTTCGTACAGTTGTCTGTTCGTGTCCACTTCGCGCTTGAGAATGTTGTACTGAACGGCTTTTTCGGCGATCAGGTTAACCTGCTTTTGCTGCTCATCCAACGCTTGCTTGACTAGGCTTTCGCGACGAACTGCGGCCAAATACTCGTTGGCGATCTTGTCCGCCACGCGCTGACGCTCTTCTTTCAGCGTAGCTTCGATTTCATTGATCTGGCTCTGAATTTCTTTCACGCGCGGGTATTCCGGATTGAACTTCGTGGATAGATCGGCAAACTGACGCTTGAGTTCAGCTAGTCGCTCGCTCAAATCTTGAATGAGTTTGTTTTCCACGACCCCCGGCAACGAGCCGTAATCTCCCGCCTGCACCAGCCGGTAGACCGCTTCTTTTTCGTAGCGTTCCGCTTGCGCTTTGGTTAGTTCTTCTTGCAATTGCTGGAGCCGTTCGTTGGCAACGTTCTCGCTGGTTCCTTTATCCGTTTCCCGAAAGACCAGCCCGTTCCGTTGCGCATAGTCCTGCAACTGCTCTTCGGACTTTTCTAGCTTCGCCTTGACGCCAACCAACTGTTGAGAAAGCCAGTCCGTCGCCTTTTGCGTTGCCTTCCATCGCGCATCGAGATTTTGGTCAATGTAGTTCTCCGCGAGCGTGTTCGCGATGCGAGCGGAAAGCTGGGCATCGTTGGAATCGAAGCGCACGTTTACTAGCCGGCTCCGGCTGACAGGATCGATGGTCAGGCGACCTTGAAATCGCTCCAGCACTCGCTGATAGACCTCCGGGTCCTGGCCAGAGCGCACCGGGTCTAGTGCAAAAGTCTGCTTGCGGGGCAGGCTGAGCCTTTTTCCAAGCTGCCACCACTTTGGCCGGTTAAATTCTGGAAGCGTGTCGAGATGAAGCTGGTCGATCACCTGTCGCGCCACGCTTTCGCTGGCCAGGATGCTGTATTGCGTTTTTAGATACGAATCGGAAACGGATTCCAATTCATATAGATCCTTGATCGTCGGAATATCCGGGTTTTCTTTTTGGATTTCCAGCAACACCTGAGCACGATAGATGGGTTTTTCCTTCAGCGTCGCGATGAGGCCTACTGTAAATACGAGGAAAAAAACAATTAGAATCGTTGGCAGGCGTTTCCGGAGAATGCGGCCATACGCGCGGAGGTCAAGGGGTTCGTCAGGCTCGAGGATTTCGTACGAGTCCGATAAATCTACGATGCGATGGTCGAGGAACCCGAGTCTGGCGCGTTCGAATCGTGCGTCTCGTGCGTAAAGCTCGACTTTGTTCTGTTCGCTCATCCTACCCGTAACTGGCACTACCAGTGAAAGACCAAAAGCCCGGTGAGGGTTTGTGCCGCCGCCTCCACTCCTCGCGAGAAAGTTGTTTTGGCGGCGCTGTTGGGCACGAATAGAATGTCCCTCGCCTCCAGGATGGGATCGGGGGTTTTTCCCGCCAAGATTTTGCCCAGGTCAATCGGTCTTTGTTCGCGCATGCCGCTTTGTTCATCGGTGTGGATGATGCGAGCGCCTGCTCTCGAAGCAGTGCGCGTCAAGCCACCGCTCAGCGCAATAACTTGCAGAACCGACATTTTTTCGTTGGATTTCATCACGA
>QHYJ01000249.1 GCA_003223255.1 Acidobacteriota bacterium
CACGGAGTTTTTAGCAGGGACAGCGGAAAGCTGGCGAGCTAACGCGTCGGAACGGAAGAACAATTGGTCAAACATTGAGTCGGACTCCTTTTTTGAAAATAGAAAGGCGATCCGACTCTACGTTGTCATGAACTGTCTAAGGGTCTAAGGAGTCCGATTAGGACCGAATGGTGGAAGTAATCCTTCTTAGTGACCCAATGGACGAAACGAAATATGACGCAGCGCCGAATCGCCGAATTGCGAAGCTTGAAAGATGCCCCGACTTGGCGTAAACGTGGAGAATCCCGCCCAGATCCGTTTCCGGAGCGAATGGTCATGCGTCAACTCTGGCAGAATCTCCGCTACTCCTTCCGTGCTCTGCGCAAGAATCCCGGCTTCTCCGCCGTCGCAATTCTCTCTCTAGCCTTGGGCATAGGCGCCAACACCGCCATCTTCAGTCTTATCAACGCTCTGCTCCTTCGCGATCTCCCTGTCCCTCGCCCCGAGCGCCTCGTCGAACTCTCTCTTGTCCGCCAGGGTCACAAAATCACATTCTCCTATCCCATGTTCAGCGAACTCGACCGCGGCCGGCGCGTGTTTTCCGGTCTGATCGGTTGGAGCGACTTCACGCTTGACAACGTAGAAATAAATGGCGTTTTCGCGCGAAGCAATGTTCTTGCGGTCACAGGCAATTATTACTCCGAGCTTGGTGTGGCCCCCCTCTTCGGCCGTTTGCTCACACCAGAAGACGCAAATCTCCGCGCTGGCTCAACGTCCCAAGTTGCCGTGATCAGCTATGAATTCTCGCAACGGCGCTTCGGTGGTGCCTCTGACGCTCTTGGAAAGCAAGTGCGCATCGAGGGGCGGCCTTTCACCATCGTTGGCGTTACGCTAAAGTGGTTTACGGGGTTGACCCCCGGCGAACCTCCCGACGTCACTATTCCCATCACAGCCTATCCGTTTAAGGGCAGGGACGGCGCGCTTCCCCTTGACGACAGATCGGCACTCTGGGTTCGTATCACCGGTCGCCTAAAAGATGGCGTCGCCATCGATCAAGCTCGCGCGCAGTTGCAATCGTTTTGGCCCGAGGTTCTCCTCGCAACGGCTTCCACGCAAACTCCCGGCTTGCGCCGCCAGACGTTCCTCTCGATGGGGTTGGATGCATCGCCCTTTCGAACGGGTTTTGCAAGGGACCTGCGCGCCCAATTTTCTCGGCCTTTGTACGTTCTTGCCGGAATTGTCGGATTGATTCTGCTCGTTGCCTGTGTGAATCTCGCGAACTTGATGCTGGCTCGCGCCGCTGCTCGCAGTCAGGAAATGAGCGTCCGTGTAGCCATTGGCGCGAGCCGCTGGGCCCTCGCCGCCCAGGTCTTAACTGAGAGCCTGGTGCTGTCTCTTTCTGGTGCCCTACTCGGTCTTGCTCTCTCCTATTGGGGGAGCCGCTTGCTTGTAGCCTTCATGACGGAAGGTACCGTCTCACTGGATTTGCGCCCTGATCTGCATGTGCTCTCGGTCGTTTTATTTGTCGGAGTGTTTACGGGAATTCTCTTTGGCCTCGCACCGACTTGGCACTCCTCGCAGCAAGATCCGTCCGTCGTCCTGCAGCAAAGTTCGCGAAGTTTGGCCGGCGGAGCCGGCAAATTGGGCAAAGCTCTCATCATCACGCAGGTGGCGCTGTCCCTTGTCTTGCTGTTGGGAGCAGGCCTTTTGGTGCGCACCTTCCAGCAATTGCGCTCCCTCGATCTTGGGTTTAGGAAGGACAATCTGCTCGAAGTGATTCCCACCGCGAAACCCACCGGCGACCAAAACGTGGACATGAACAGCTATCACAAAGAGCTAATCAAACGCGTTTCCAACATACCCGGCGTTCGCTCGGTCGGTTACGCGGACATTTCCATACCCAGCCCGTGGGCTTGGCGTGAAACCGCTTCGCCCACTTCGGAAGATCCAAACACCGGCGCCCGCTTGATGGTCAATGGTGTGTTCATCTTGCCTGGTTTCTTCAAAACGCTGGCCATCCGCTTGACCGCCGGCCGCGATTTTGCCGAAGGCGATGATGACCACCACCCCCATCTCGCCATCGTTAGCAAGAGTTTCGCAGAACGGCTTTTCGTCAATGGGGATGCCATCGGAAAGCACATTCGCTTCGGCTTCATGCCGCAGTTCCAAGATCTCGAGATCGTGGGAGTTGCCGACGACGCCCGGCTATTGGACTTGCGCGATGCGGCCCCGCCAATTGTCTATCTTTCCTACTTTCAATATCCGCAGTGGGCCACGTGGGGCGACCTTTACGTACGCAGCAATGGCAATCCTGAAGCGCTGGCAAAGACCGTCGCTCAGGAGATCGAATCTCTCGGACGCGAATACCCCGCTCGCACCGCAACGGTCGACCAGATGATAAGTCGCGTGCTTGTCAATGACCGCGTCATCGCCTTGCTGTCCGGTTTCTTCGCCGCTCTCGCTCTGTTGCTCGCCTCGATCGGCTTGTATGGGTTGATGTCTTATGGCGTGACGCGCCGGACGCGCGAAATCGGCGTTCGCGTCGCGCTCGGCGCGCAACAGGGAAGCGTTCGGTGGATGATTTTGCGCGAAACGTTCATGCTGACTCTGTTCGGAATCGCCATTGGCATTCCCTCCGGCCTTGCCGCGACTCGGCTCATCGCCAGCATGCTCTTTGGCCTTTCTCCCAGCGATCTCTCCACCATCGTAACGGCCTGCCTACTCCTTCTTGCCGTGGCTTTCGTTGCCGGATATCTGCCCGCTCGCCGCGCCTCTTCCATCGACCCCATCCTCGCCCTCCGCACCGAAT
>QHYJ01000248.1:0-5143 GCA_003223255.1 Acidobacteriota bacterium
CCGTCGCCAACGAGCACATACACCTCTCGTTTAGGGTCGGCCATCTTGATTCCCAGACCTCCGGCGATCTCATAACCCATGGTTGAATAACCGTATTCCAAGTGGTAGCCCTTCGGATCCCGGGTGCGCCAGAGTTTGTGAAGGTCGCCCGGAAGGCTGCCAGCGGCGCAAATGATTACGTCTTTCGGCTGCGAGAAACTGTTGACTATGCCGATCACCTCTCCCTGGCTCATAGGAGGACCATGCCGAAGGTCGTAAATCCGCTGCACTTCCTGATCCCACTCGGCTCGCAAACGACGGAGACAGGCGCGGTATTCTGAGGCGGTTGAGAAACCTTCGAGTGCCTGATTAAGCTCTTCGATCGCAATCCTGGCGTCGGCCACTAACGGCAACCCCGAATGCTTGTAGGCGTCGAACTATGCAACGTTGATATTCACGAAAAGGACGTTGGGATTTTGGAACGCGGTCTTGGAAGCGGTCGTGAAATCCGTGTAGCGAGTTCCGATACCCAGGACAAGGTCTGCTTCCCGCGCAAAGATATTGGCTCCGGCAGTGCCAGTGACTCCGATGGCGCCCAACGACTGCGGATGATCGTAACCGAGTTCTCAGCAACGGCAATCCCGGTTTCTGTGGCAAACCGCGACAAAGCCTCTGTGGCCTCGGAATAAATGACGCCGCCACCCGCGACAATCAGGGGTTGGCGACAGGAACGGATTCGCCTCGCAGCTTCTCGTAAAGCTTCAGAGTCCGCACGAGGCCGTGGAATTTTCCAAATGCGCTTCGCGAAAAATTCTTTTGGATACTCGAAGGCTTCAGCTTGAACATCCTGGGGAAGCGCAAGGGTCACAGCTCCGGTCTCGGCCTGAGACGTCAAGACGCGCATAGCCTCAGCCAACGACGTTAGGATTTGCTCGGGGCGCTGGATGCGATCCCAATATCGTGACACCGGCCGGAAACAATCGTTCACCGAGACATCCTGAGAACTCGAAGACTCAAGCTGCTGCAGAACAGGAGCCACATTCCTTCTGGCAAAGATGTCTCCGGGAAGCAACAGCACAGGAACCCGGTTTATCGTCGCGGCCGCTGCCCCAGTAATCATGTTCGTCGCGCCGGGACCAATGGAGCTCGTGCAGACCATCGTGCGCAGGCGGTTGCTCATTTTGGCGAAGGCCGCAGAAGTGTGCACCATGGCCTGTTCGTTGCGCGCCAGGTAGAAGGTGAAATCAGGGTTCTGCTGCAAAGCCTGGCCGATTCCAGCCAAGTTGCCGTGACCGAAAATCCCGAAACAGCCCGCAAAAAACTGGTTCGCCTTGCCGTCCCTCTCGACATACTGATGCTTAAGAAACCGGATAATGGCCTGGGCTGTGGTAAGTCTCTGAGTCATAAGCCGCGGTCACTCCCATGGGACCTGCAAATTGGAATCTTTATACCACAACGGCGTAATCCTGGAGTAGATTGTCCTTTCTAAGCGCTTAGACAATGCCTCCGGTAGCCGCGCCGGCCTCTCGAAAAATCCTTGACAAATCCGCGACAGGTATTGTACACGAGTGCGACATGGGGTGTGGCAGTCTCCTAAGTGTTTAGCTGGCACTTCGGTTCATTAAGCGAAACCGGCTGCGGCCAAGTGAATGTTGTTAGGAAAGCCGAGATAGACACGTTTCATGGAACGGGGTTGGAGTGCTACGGAACTTTGCATTTGACGCTGGAGGTTTCCTGGCCCACTGCAGATCCCACCCTGCTGTTATGGTCGATGACGGATGACGTTTCGCGGACGTATTGAGAAATAATAAGAGGAGTAATCCATGCGAACTTTTGTGCGTTGTCTGCTCGCCCTTGCTTGCCTTTTATTCCTATCCATAACTATCCAAGCACAAACGGGCAGAGGAGGAATTACGGGTAAGGTCACTGATGCGGGCGGCGGCGTACTGCAAGGTGCGCAAGTCCGTGTTGAACCGGGCGGGATTAGTGCCGTGTCAGACGCTCAGGGGCAGTTTCTCGTAAATGGCCTCCCTCCTGGCACATACACGGTAACGATTAGCTACGTTGGCTTCACGACTTCCACCCAAAGCATTGCGGTGACGGCGGGCCAAGTTGCAAGTGTGGACGTCAAACTGTCGGTCGCCTCACAGAACTCGGAAGTCCTGGTTACTGCTGACCGCCCCTCAGCGGAAGCCGAGGCCGTTAATCGCGAAAAGACCGCCGACAACTTGGTTCAGGTGCTACCCGATGAGGTGATCCGCAGTTTACCCAACGCCAACATGGCTGACGCCCTGGGTAGATTGCCCAGCGTAACCATTGAGCGGGACGAAGGCGAAGGCAAGTACGTGCAAGTTCGAGGTACGGAACCCCGTCTGACCAACACCACGATAGATGGCATCAACGTTCCTTCGCCTGAAGGCGGAGTCCGTCAGATCAAATTCGATGCCATCCCCGCGGACATTGTCGAGTCCGTTGAAATCAACAAGACCCTACAAGCCAACATGGATGGCGATGGCATTGGCGGCTCCGTGAATCTGGTCACCAAGACCGCTGGCGAGCGTCCCACGGTGAACGTCAGCGGCATGAGTGGATACACTCCCATTCTCGGAGGACGCGGCCTTGTGGAAACTACAGGTACGGTCGGACAGCGATTTGGCGCAGGCAATCGTTTCGGACTACTCACCGGCGGATCTTACGATTGGAACGGTCGCAGCATCGATGACGTAGAACCGGTCCCGGACATGGCCACATTTCCCGGGGCAACGACGGCACGTTATTTCGAAGCCGTCGACATTCGCGAATACCGTTACTATCGTAGTCGCTGGGGGCTTGCGGGAAGCGCCGATTACAAGCTGAAAGAAGGATCGAACATCTATGGGCGCTACATCTACTCCGATTTCCATAACTATGGTGATCGTTGGGTTTACTCCCTGACCGACAACACGCCGATTCTTAACCCGCCACAATACCCAAATGGCATCACGCTTCAAGGATCTAACGGCTGCAGCATTGACCCAAACACAGGAATCGAATCCTGCACCGGCGGTCCTTCCTTCAATGACCAGATTCGCCGGCCCGATTACGCCATCGGCAGCCTTCTGCTTGGCGGTAAGCACGTTCTTTCCACGACTTGGTACGCCTGGGATGTTTCGGCGTCCCGATCCAGGCAAATTGGCGGCGTGGGCGACCGCACCGCTTCCTTCAGCTCCAACCTGTCTTCCAGCTCCTGTCAATTTGACTTGGCCAACACAAAATCCGTGTACCTTCCTCAGTGGACGCCCGCCTGCTTTACAGAAGCCTATACGAACCAGAGCAGCCTCCCTCTGAGCCGGATGCAAATCAATCATGGGCTGACGGCGCAACTGAATCTCCAAGGCACCGGGGCAATGGCCAAGCGCTATCACCTCGGGTCACGCTTGGCCACGATAGAAGTCGGCGGAAAGTTCCGCAACGCTCACAAGTTCGCCAACAGCTTTAGGGATAACTTTTTCCCCAGCGGAACTGGCACGCCTCTTACGCTTGCTGACTTCTCCAATAGTTTTTCGAACAGCAACTACTATCAGGGGGCTTACAAGCTGGGGCCCAACCCTAACTTCTTCGCTGTCTACAACGCTTTCAAAGCCGAGATCGCTGCGAATCCGGGTAACTACACGCTGCTGGAAGACATCTCCAGCCAGTTTGACCTGATTGAAAAGGTCAGTGCCGGCTACGTGATGAATACAATCGATTTCAACAAAGTACGTCTGGTGGCGGGTGTTCGCTTTGAGGGTACCAACCTAGATACCTCTGCCCCGGATGTTGACGGCAACGGTCAATTCCTCGGAACTTTCCACAAGTTCAGCGGTTCTTATGTGAAGGTGTTGCCGAGTGCTTCTCTCCGATTTGCATTGGGCAAAGACACTTACCTGCGTACAGTCTATGGCCGCGGCTTATCACGCCCGGATCCCCAAGATATCGCTGTAGCCGCCACCGTCGATAATACGGTCAACCCCGTCCTTGTTTCCATCGGCAATCCAAATCTCAAAGCCGAGACCGCGGATAACGTCGATGTCCTGATCGAGCATTATATGAACCCTTTCGGGATGATTGAGGCTGGCTACTTCTACAAAAACCTTACAGACCCGCTCGCTTCAACCATATTCCCAATCACCTCCGGCACGTTTGGTACCACGGACTGCTCGACAGTAAGTTGTAGAGGCACTCAACCAATTAACGCCGGGAGTGCCTGGATCAACGGTTTTGAAGTAGCGTATCTGCAGCACTTGAGCTTTTTCCCCGGAGCGCTCCGGGGGCTTGGCTTTTCAGCCAACTATGGCTATACCACATCTCGTATCAGTGGATTGGCCGGTCGCTCGGATCGTCCGAGGCTGGTGCGCAATGCGCCCCATACTTGGAACATCAGTCCCACATACGATCGCGGTCGTCTCTCCGTTCGCGTGGGCTTGTCCTACAATGCCGAGAACATTGCTGGTTATGGGGACGGCACTCCCGGCCCCTTTGGCGATAATTATTTCTACCCACACCTCCAATTCGATGCCCAAGGCAGTATCCGCCTGGCCCACGGACTCAGCTTTGTCATGTATGGCCTCAATATCAATAACGAGGTCTTCGGCTTCTACAATGGCAGCCCGCAATACATGGTCCAGCGCGAATACTACCGGCCTACGATTGCAGCGGGTATGCGCTGGTCGCCGGTGCACGAGAAATAAGCGGAATTTCGTGGTCGGTGCGGGCGGGAGAGCCGCCAACTCTTCGCAACACTTAACAATTGAGGGAATGGAGTTTGTCGCTAGTCTCTGGAGGCAGGGATCAAAGGGAGACGTGAGTCCACTGTTTCCCAGGTAGAGCGAACCCAGGTGTGCTGCGGATCTTCGGTGTTTGCCAACGAGCGCGCGCTCCCGGCCAAGCAGTTTAAATAATAAACGTGGTACCCATGCCCGGCGACAACGGGATGGTATCCGTCTCGAACTAGTACCGCGTCTCCATTCGTGACCGTCAGAGTCACGTCTCGTTTGCCGTCGGCGGTGTAAAGGCGATGGTACGCGTAGCCACTTGGATGAGCCATGCGATAGTAATAAATCTCATCGAGATCCACTTCGTGAGGGGGATTGTGAACGTCGTGCTTATGAGGAGGATAGCTTGACCAGTTCCCGCTGGGAGTATA
>QHYJ01000248.1:5210-6531 GCA_003223255.1 Acidobacteriota bacterium
GCCGCGCACTCGATGGCACGGAACAAGCAACGAATTCACATTCGGTTAGCGCTTCAAGATTGAGTCGAAACCCTGCAGGCAAATAGACGGCATAGGGCAGACCGTCAAACACGTTTTTTCTCTGACCGATTTGCTGCCGGCCCTCGCCCCAATCTGCCAAGAAGGTCCCGCCAAGCATGAGCACCACGGTTTCTTCTTCGGCGTTTCGCGTCTCCCAAACTTGTCCGGGAACCAAACGACGAACGAGAAAGCTCATCCATTTCCAACCGACGTCCTGCCTCGTGAACCGGAGCAGTTCCCCCGATTCTTGGGGCCGCAAAGATCGCGAGGATCTGCGGAATCCGTCAAGGCTCGGCGTTTGCATGTTAGACATTTTTGGACAATTCGAGCAACCGTCTAAGCGCTTAGCTTGACCGATCAATGTAACAGGAAAGCGTCACCACCGGCAATCCTCTTCGTTTAAATAGCGACCGACATACAGGAGCGTTGAATAGCCAAACTCGTCAAGGCGTCGGTGAGCCGGCAACGCTAATCGCGTGTCAGCGTAGGCCCTGGCTGGTCGCCTGCCAGCTTCTCCCTAATGACCGTCGGGCGGGAGGCAACATCAAGCTCTTTGCCTTTTTGTGAATCGTGGGGAAAGACTTTTCGATCGACGTTTCGCAAATGGAGAGTGAATCCACAGGACTCTCGCACACACAATTGTGGTTCCAACTTTTGGACGGTGGTGCGTCCCTGCATGCCGGAGATACGCTTCAACAAGAGCTGGGCGCTCTTGGCGCCAAGTTCGTATTTGGGTAGTTCAATTGTCGTGAGGCGAGGACGAAAACAGCGGAGCCACGGATAGTCGTCGAAACTTGCCAGCCCGAAATCTTCTGGGCACCTGATTTCCATTTCGTCAGCGGCCTGCATGAAACCAACCGTCATCAAATAGTTTGCGACGAAAACTGCATCTGGACGGCGCGGGAGTAGCGTGAGTCCAGCACGGTGGCCCGACTCGGTTCGATAGTCTCCTTCGGCGATCAAGTCCGGACTGCACGTGAGTCCGTTTGCTTCGAGTGCCTCGCGATAACCCTTCCACCGTGCGGTTCCGTTACTCACTTCCAAGGGGCCGCTAACGAGAGCGATTCGGCGATGACCGATACGCGCGAGATGCGCCACGGCTTCGAAGGCCCCTTTATAATCATCAGTTAACACCGCATCCGTTTTCAAATCCTTAGAGGTTCGCATCACAAGCACAATCGGTACTTTTATTTCGGCAAGCATTCGCTGAAGCCACGGGGTCAATCGTCCCGGGGCCATCGTGAGCAGGATGCCGTCGACG
>QHYJ01000248.1:6582-12349 GCA_003223255.1 Acidobacteriota bacterium
CAGCAACTCCAGGTAATGCTCCTCTTTCTCCCGCTGATTGTCGCTGTTGCATAAGAGAGTGCTGTAGCCCGCCTTCTGAGCGATATCCTCTACTCCGCGCACCACTAACGGGAAGAACGGATTCGCAATGTCTGGAACAATGATGCCAATCGTGTGCGTGCGCTGTTTTGCCAGGCTTCGCGCCAACAAGTTGGGGCGGTAATTAAGCTGCCGGATGGCCACCTCGACGCGCCGCTGGAGGGCTGGGCTGACTTGGTCGCTTTTGTTGATAACGGCCGAAACCGTGAACACAGAAACACGCGCCTTCTCCGCGACGTCGTAAATGTTCGCGGCCTTGACGGGCCTGCGTCTCTGGACGCTTTTCGAAGTCATGGACCCTCCTTGCGCCGTGGAGCTTCGACCGGGACTCCCGTTATTGCAGTCCGGGAGCCAAAGCGAGAAGCTCCTTCAGTTCTTTTAAGTATGGCAACGCGTCCGAGCAGCTGATTCGGCTGACGACGATCGCGGCTACAGCGTTGCCGTAACGCAAGCAGTCGTCCAGACTAAAGCCGCGAACCAGCCCGTACAGAAACCCGGCAGCGAAACCATCCCCGGCGCCGATCGTGCTCGCCACTTGCACAGGACACTTGGGAGCGAAAACGTACCCCTCACGAGAGTATGCTTCCACTCCCTCGCTGCCTCGCTTGCGAATCACCAGCCCGACACCAGCATCCAATCCGACTTGCGCCTGGGCTCGCGCTTCGCGCTCACCGCTCAACAGGCATAGTTCGTCTTCATTGCCTAGCAAAACGTCCACCCAGGGTAATGCCTTGCGGGCTTCCGCTCCCGCTTGCGCAGGCGATTGCCAGGAACTGGGCCGGTAGTCCATATCAAATGCTGTCCGCAAGCCAGCTACGCGTGCCGCCTTCAGGGCGCTGATGGTCGCTTCTCGCGCCGGAGAAGCAGATAGGCTGGTGCCATTGGTGACAAAGAGTGACGCCCCCTGAATATAAGCCAGCTCCGCTCGCCCAACTTGAAGGTGTACATCAGCTGGGTCACGCCGATAGAAAACCTGGGGGAAATGATCCGGTGGTGATACTTCCGTTAGGCAGAGCGAAGTGTTGTACCCTTCCACCAACCGCACAAAGCGTGTGTCGATTCCTTCGTTCTTCAAGAATCCAAGAAGAAAGTCGGCGAGCGCATCTTTGCCAACACTGCTGATGATTCCAACACCGAGACCCAGGCGGGCCAATCCTACGGCAATGTTGGCACTCGACCCGCCGAGATGCCTCGAGAAGTGCTTGACCTCGGCAAGCGGCTGATTCCGCTCGACGGCGTGTAAGTCGTAACCAATTCGACCTAAGACGCAGACGTCCATGAGATTGCCCGTTCGATTCAATTCCTAATGTCGTGATCCCTTCCGCATTGCACCGTTTCTCGTCGGATCTGCTCCTTCGAAGACACCCAGTGCTTGGTTCAAGCTAGCATTCTGATGCACCAGAGTTGTCAGCGCGCGGCACATGGGCAGGGGATCGGCTTCAGGCGGAAACAGAAGATTCCGGCCGATAATGGCCCCACGAACTCGGGAGCTGGATGCCAACCCATCGGCATAATCCCTCAAAGTGTCCGCCACCGTCTCGCGTGCCGGCCCGCCGAGCAGAAGAATAGGCAGCGTTGTGGCTCGGCCCACTTGAGCAAATCCTTCGCAATAGGGCAACTTCAGCCACAAGTTTGACGAAGACTCCCCCAAAGCCGAGGCGATTCCACACTGGCGAACCATCGTCGCGATATCCTTCTGTACTTCATAACTGTCAGCCTTCCGCAAAACACCCTGTGGCTCAAGAAAGGCGGCCAGTTTGCGGCGTCGGAGCGCGTTGACGGCTTCCGAGCACGCAAGCATTGTCCGGGCAGAAGCATGATCCTGCGGATCCATCCGGTACATCATCTTGCCCCCGTCGCAGCGCAACTCTGCCAGTCGCTCCGCAGTAAGTGCAGTGAAGGTGTCATCCATTTCGAAGACCGTGCCGGCAATTCCTCCGCGATTCATGCTGCCTACGAGCAGCCGGCCATCGAGAAAGCTCCGCCCCGACTGTTTCCGTTCCAAATAGTTGAGGAAGAACAAATCTTCCAGTACGTCGCCGGAAGCAACAACGCCATCCAGCTCCGGATCCGCCAGGATTCGCCGCGCACGAGCCAGCAGTTCGTAGCGATCACCCATTGCCAATCTGTCTTGTCGGATTTGTGTCACACCGCGCGCGGCATGATCCAGGGCCAGAAGCACCAGCTTTCCGTCCGGCGTCAATGCGGTGCGTTTCTTTCTTCTCCGGGCCTCTTCCTTGATCACGCTCGGCCGATGAATACGAAGCTCGGTAATTTGCTCGAACACCGCGGCCGGCAAGACAGTGTCGTATTCGAACCGCACTGCTGCCGCACTCATTGACATGAAAGCCTCTCCCGATAGAGTCGCCTGCTCAGTAGCCAAGCGTCTTCAGAAATTTGCGGCCGGCGACCGCATTCTCCAACGGATTCGACGCCCTTGCTCCCCCTGCCAATACATCTTGCTCAACAACAATCCAACCACTAAAGCTGCAACCACTCAGCAGGGCAAGTATCTTTGCGAAATCAACCACGCCCTGCCCGAGGGGTGCAAAAACTCCCCGGCGCACGGCCTCGTAAAAATCCAGGTGTTGCCGGCGTGCATCTTCCAAGCGCTCTCCATCAATATCCTTGAAATGGGCGCAATGAATTCTGTCGGCATATCTCTCGAGCAGCTGCGCCGGCTCTCCCCCCCCGTAGACGCAGTGGCCGGTATCAAGGCACAACCCCAAGTCACTCGGCGAAAAGGATGTCAGTAACCTGTCCAATTCTTCCGGTGTTTCGACATGCGTACCCACGTGATGGTGAAATGCCAGGCGCACGCCAAACTCTCTGCAGCGATCCACGACTTCGCTGACCGCAGAGAAGACGTCCTTCCATTCCGCCTCTGTCCAGGAAAGGCGATTGGCCTCGTCACGGCGCCCTGCGACTGCGCAGCGCTCAGCAGTAATTTCGTCCGACAATATCAGCAGGTGGCAACCTACCGCACTGACTAGGCGTGCGGTCTTCAGTACCTGGGCGAGCCCGTCACTGCGTGCGGCCCTGTTGCCTAGCGGAATGGCAACAAAGGCTGAGCAAAGAGTCAGGCTGCGCTTGTTAAGCTCCTCCCTCAACTTGGCCGCGTCAGAGGAAAGAAAGCCATAAGGCCCCAGTTCGGTTCCTGCATATCCGGCTTTGGCAATCTCATCCAAAACTCTAGAGTAAGGATACTGCGAAGGTGGTTCGACCGATTCCATGATGCCCCAGCTTACTGGAGCACTGGCGATGGACATAGCTGCAGCACGTGCGCTTTGGTGAAGAGTGCTCAATCTATTGGTATCGGCAATGCCGCTCATACGAATTCTAAGCCGGCGGCATGTTTGATCTCGCTTCGGTTATCTAGCGATCTCCAAGCCGGCTGCATTCTTTGTGTTTCCTTCAAGTCTTGCACTCGATTCTAAGGCCACTGGCCGAGATTCGCGGTGAGAACGTTCCGCTGCGAGACAGACTGCAAGCGCACGAAGACCCTCTTGTCCATCGACTTGCATGGGCTTTTCCTTCAGGACTGCGTCCACAAAGTATCCCAGTTCGTTCAGATAGGCGTCGGCAAATCGAACAAGCCAGTGGTCAACCGTGTCGTACGAAGCACCCGCGCTGGTCAGAACGAGTTGCGCAGTTTGTCGAAGATACCCTATTTCCAAAGCCCCTCTCGAACCGACAACCTCCGTTCGAATGTCGTAACCGTAGTTTGACTTCCGTAGGCATTCGACGTTTCCAATTCCGCCGCGCCCAAAACGCATGTTCACAACCGCGGAATCCACATCACCAAACTCGGCTAACTCGGGACACGCGCGCACACCACCGAACGAATGAACTTCGGCGACTTCATCATTCATCAGCCACCTCGCCAGATCAAATTCGTGAATCGCAGCGTCCAGGAACAGTGTCCCGTTAATGCCTCCTTGGAAAAAGCTCCGAGGTGGCGGCTGGCGGTCGCGTCCGATGGATTTAAACAGAATCGGTTCACCAATTTCACCAGCCTCGATCAATTTCTTGGCTCGCGTGTATGGCGGATCATATCGACGCATGAAGCCGATCTGGAATTGGACGCCCGCTTTAGCAACCGCGCTCATAGCACTTTCCGCTTCTTCCATCAATAAGGCAGGGGGTTTCTCACAGAAAACATGCTTGCCAGCAACAGCTGCTAACCGTGTGACCGATGCGTGAAATCGCGAAGGCGTGGCTACTACAACTGCCTGAATGTCCTCACGTTCCAGCAGGTCCTCAACGTTGTCGAAATGGTGCTGGATCTCCAGTTCACTCGCCACTTGTTTGGCGCGACCGCCATCTGCGTCTGCCACGGCGATGAGTTGAGCTGCCGGAATTGCTCGACGCAGGTTTTCAGCGTGACGCCTTCCGAGCGTGCCCACGCCAATTACCCCAATTCCCAGTTTGCTCACGGCCCCGCACCTTCGAGTTTGTCTTATCCTAAGCGCTTAGGACGCTGACACTGCGGGCTATACTTGTCAAGGGATTTCTTGACAGGAGCAGTAAAGCATAGTATGAGGCAATCCCAATTGGTAGGCCGACTACCTTCAAACAAAGGTTTCAGCAGGGAGACTCTGATGCCCAATCGCGATAAAAACGAACAATCTCGGAGGTGGTGGTCTCCCATCCTGAAGGACATCCACTTTTGGGTGCCTTTGATCGTACTTTTGGCCGGGCTCATTGTCTTGCGATGGATCCGTTAAAGCGAGGCGCACAACCATGAGCTTTGAACTCACCTTGCCAGCATCAGAGGTTTCGCGCCTGAGAAGTTTACAAGCCTTGGGGATCCTGCGGCTTCGCCGCCGGCGCTTGGCTCGGAGCCGCCGAGGCACCCACGAAGCTTGTGGCCATCGGCGTTTCGCCTCTCGTGATCTCTCTCATCATGGTGGTCGGAGTATTCCTCGCACGTTGGAGCGTGCCTGCACTCATCCGCGGTACATCGCACATTCGGGCCGACGTGCGGCAAGCACCACATTTGATCGTTTGGGCCGTCCTGCCGGCTGTCTATGGGCAGTCGCCAACACGATGACGATCTTTGCTATCCGGGATATTGGGCTCAGTGGTTGCTTTTCCCCCATGGAATACCAACAGCCTTCTGGGTATTTTGGAGGGCTTTGTTCTGTTCAATGAATTGCGCCAGGCCGGGTGGACACGCTGGTTTGGTGTACTGGATGGGGCACTCGCAATGTTCTTGGGCGCGACGCTGCTGGCCATTACTTCTTCCTCGCAAGGCCCCCCGGTGCATGCGGTGCGCGGGATTTCAGCGGCCCTGGGCGCAGGAGCCCTTTGGGGAACAATGTATATCCCTTATCGAAAAGCGTACATTACGGGAATGAACCCTCTCTCTTTTATCGCGTTCTTCACCATCGGGGAGCTCGGCATGATGACCTCCTTGGCCGTGACCTATACTGGCGGCCCCTCCTCCTTGTGGCGCGAGCTTGTCGGCGCAAAAGACGTTCTCTTTTGGTTGATGCTGGGGGGGCGTTTGGGTGATCGGAGACGTGTTCCAACAGCATGCGGTTAAGTACGCGGGAATTAGCCGAGGCATTCCGCTATCGAACTCTAACCAGTTATGGGGATTGCTGTGGGGAATCCTAGTTTTCAGTGAGCTGCATGGCCGTGGGGCATCGCTATACCTGCAGGTAATTGGAGGATCCCTCCTCAT
>QHYJ01000050.1:0-12612 GCA_003223255.1 Acidobacteriota bacterium
CCGCCTCACCGAGGCTTCCAATCTGAATCCCAACGGGTTTTGCGGTGTGCCCATTGGCGTCGACTCGAGCGGAAATCCGACCAACCTTTTTAAGAGTGCTCTGAATCCCACCGGGACAACTCCCATTGACTCGCTCGCCGCCAAGCTTGCGGCCTTGTATCCGGCTCCGAATTCGAGTAATCCCAACTTCAATTACCTTGCCCTGCCAGTGCAGCAAACCACGCGGAACAATTTCGACCTCCGCGTGGACCACAAATTCTCCGACAAGGATTATTCCTTCGTTCGCTTTAGCTATGAGGACCAGCCGAAGTTCATTCCGCCGCCGTTTGGAAACGCCTTGGATGGCGGAGATTTTTTCAGCGGGAACGAGGACAACTCTTACCGCAGCGTGGCCATCAGCGAAACGCATCTCTTCAATCCCGCGCTGGTAAACGAATTCCGCCTGGGGTATAACCGCATCAATTCGCATCGTTTTCAGATCAATTACAACGTGGATGTTTCCGGCCAGCTTGGCTTTCCCGGCGTGCCTTTTGCGCCAGACAACGGCGGGCTGCCGAATATCACCTTCGGCGACGGCTCCTCCGTCACCATTGGCAGTTCAGGATTTCTTCCCTCCATCGAGAAGCAAAACAGTTGGGTGTTGACCGATAACTTGACCAAGTCCGTGAGCAGGCATGCGTTGAAGATCGGTGGTGAAGTGCGCCTCGAGCAGTTTACGATCTTTCAGCCCGCCGCCTCCCGTGGAACCATGAATTTTGGCACGGAATTTACCGCCAACCCCGCGGCGCCCATTGAATTCACCGCCGCCAACGACAACACGTCCGGGATTCCTGGCGGCAACGGCTTCGCCACCTTCTTGCTGGGCATTCCTGACGGCGGTTCCATCACCAACCTGCACAACATTGATTACCGGAGGCAAATCTATGCGGCGTACATTCAGGATGACTGGAAAGTTTTCGATCGGCTCACCTTGAATTTGGGTCTGCGCTACGAAATGTTCACCACCATCAAGGAGCATCACAACCAGCAAGCCACTTTTGACTTCGCCACGCAATCTTTGATCGTCCCGAAAGGGGTGAATGCACAACTCACACCCACCCTCGCTGCACTCGTTCCCATCAGTGCCACCGCCACTCCGGGTTTGATTAGCCCGGACGGCAACAATTTCGCTCCGCGGGTTGGTCTGGCGTACAAAATCTCGGACAAGCTGGCGCTGCGCAGCGGCTATGGAATTTTCTATGGCGGCCAGGAAAACGGTCCGTTTTCCAACCCGAGCCCCGGTTTCAATCCGCCCTTCTTTGTTACCGAGTCCTTCACCATGCCTTGTGGCCAGGGAATCGCAAACCCCGCGGTAGTGGATTGCTCGATTCCCGGATTGAACGTGCTCGCGAACGGCTTTCCCGCAAATGCGCTGGTCGATCCCAATACGCCGATCCTTTACTCCATCGACCCCCACATTCGCACGCCTTATAACCAACAATGGCATCTCGGGTTCCAGTATCAATTGCCCGCTGACACCATCCTGGACATTTCTTTTGCCGGCTCGCGCGGCTTGAAACTGTTCACCTTCTATAACGGCAACCAAGCCGTTCCAGCTACCAACCCGCAGTTTGCTGCCTTCTGCAATGACCCGGCGGCGGGCATCACTCCCGCAAACTGCCCGACCGCACCGCGCCGGCCGGCAAAAATCTGCGATAGCGCCAATCCCCCCAATTGCAACCCTGTATTCGACACCTCCATTGCGTTATTTCGCGCCGATGGATTCTCCAACTATCATTCCTTGCAAGCGCGTCTTGAGAAACAGTTCTCGCACGGCCTGCAGTTTGAGGCCGCGTACACCCTCAGCCATGCGCTTGATGATGCTTCGAGCGCCAGCCTGGGCTCCGCCAATCAGGGCGACTTCCGGCTGCAGACCCAACCGAAAAATGAATACGGCAATGCCGATTTCGACGTGCGCCACCGGTTCGTTCTGAGTTCCATCTATGAGCTGCCTTTTGGCAGAAACAAAATGTTTGCGAAAAACGCTACCGGCGTAACGAATCAAATCATCGGCGGATGGCAAGTTGCTGGCATCATCACCGCGTCCACGGGAAATTGGTTCACGCCGACGGACATCTCCAGCAACCTCTCCACCTCCGACTGTGGAGGCACCGTATTTAACTGCATCCGCCCGGATCGCACCGGCAACCCAAATGGCAGACCCTGCGTGGCGGGAACGGTCTTCAACACGTGTGCCTTCACTTCAGCCACGACCGTGGGAAGCTTTGGCAATGCCGGCCGCAACATTATTCAGGGTCCCGGCTTCCAGAACTGGGACCTCTCTCTGTTCAAGACGTTTCCCATCCGCGAAGAACGACGCATCGAATTCCGTGCCGAATTCTTCAATGCCTGGAACCACGCGAATCCCGAATTCACAAATCCTGACACCGTGGCGGAAAATTCGGGAACGGAACTTGGCTCGGCCGCCTATGGTTTTACCGGCTTCACGCGTCCGCCGCGCCGGATTCAATTCGCGCTGAAGTTTTACTTTTAGTGCGGACCGACGGGAGTTGTCTGCTTGAGTGCTTCTTCGTGGAGACGGCGCGCTCCCTTGCGATGACAAAGGCAAAGAGTGGCCGCTAAATGGAAAAGCAGATCACGAGTGGCAAGCGAAAGGGATTGGAAGTAGTCTCCGATTCTCGAGGGATCATCGCTGCTCTGGCCATTGACCAGCGCGGCGCCTTGCGCAGTTTAATGGCCAAGGCCAAAGGAGTTGAGCCCGAGGCCATTCCTAGCGAAATGTTGGCGGAATTCAAAGAAGCGGTGAGCCGGATTCTCACTTCCCATGCAAGCGCCATTTTGCTGGACCCGGAATTTGGTTTAGTCGCCTCGCGGCAAAGAGCAAAGAACGCTGGACTGCTCCTGGCGTATGAGCAAACCGGCTACGACAAGACCGTTCCCGGGCGACTGCCTCGTCTACTCGAACATTGGTCCGTGCGCCGTCTCGTGGACGCGGGAGCGGACGGCGTGAAGATCCTTCTATATTATTCGCCTTCGAGTGCAGCAGCGATTAACGATCGTAAACATGCCTGGGCCGAGCGTATAGGCGCCGAATGCAAAGCCGCGGATGTGCCTTTCTTTCTCGAATTAGTCAGTTACCACGAAGGGATGGAGGACAAGAGCCGAGAATTTGCAAAACTGAAAACGGATGTCGTCACAGCAAGCGTGGAAGAATTTTCCAAGCCGCAGTATGGCGTCGATGTCTTGAAAGTCGGTGTGCCCGTAAGCATGGCGTATGTCGAAGGCACGCCCGGCGCTGAACGGGACTGGTTGTATTCGCGAGAAGAAGCAAAGCGGCATTTTCGCCGCGCCGCGTCCGCTGCGCGCCTTCCGTTTATCTATCTTTCCGAGGGAGTCGGCAACGAGCTCTTCGACGACGCTTTGCAGTTAGCGGCGGAAGCCGGAGCCAATTTCTCCGGGGTGCTTTGCGGCCGCGCCACATGGAAAGATGGCGTCCCGATCCACGTTCGTGAAGGATTGGCGGCGCTCGAAAAGTGGTTAAGCGGTGAGGGCGTCAGAAATATTCAGCGCGTGAATGCCCGGCTGTCTGCTGCCAAACCGTGGTTCGCATTTCGTGAAGGAAACTTCGCAGCGAATTTGACGCGTTGATGGACAACAAGCCCATGTTCGTCTGCATCAGCGCCAATCCCGCGATCGACAAGCGCGTTCGCCTGTCGAAGCTGGTGCCCGGGCGCGTCAATCGCGCGAGCGAAGTGCAAGCCGCCGCGGGCGGCAAGGCGGCGCATGTTGCCATGGTTTTGCGCAGCCTGGGAGCGGACCCAAGCTGGATTGGCTTTGCGGGCGGCCCGACCGGGCAGGAATTGTTGGCCGGCTTGCAGCATTTGAAAATTCAAGTGGTTCCCGTGCCCATGAAGAATGCGACGCGCACCAACTTGGAGATTATTGATGACTGCGGGACCGTTACCGAGATTCTCGAGCCGGGGGCTCCCGTTTGGATCGAGGAAATTCGCGCATTCGAATCTGCCTGCGATGCCGTTTTTTCCGAGCGAGGCAGTGCTGTGACCGCAATCTTCTCCGGCAGTTTGCCGCCGGGCGCGGCAAAGGAGTTTTACGCGAGTCTCATCGCAAAAGTCCACAGCCGGGGTGGCCAAGCGTTCCTGGATACCAGCGGCGAGCCGCTGAAGCTTGCGCTCGAAGCTGGTCCGGATTTTGTGAAACCCAATCGTGAAGAAGCAGAATGGCTCACCGGAAAGCCAATTCAAGATGCCAGGTCGGCGGCGGCGGCAGTTACGCAGCTGATTGCCGCAGGAGCAAAAAGCGCCGCGATCAGCCTCGGCCACGATGGCTTGGTATGGAAGGCATTGAAAGGTGATGCGATTTACCATGCCTGCGCTCCCAAAATTCCTTCCCTCTCCTCGGTTGGAAGCGGGGATGCGACGGTGGGCGGTTTTGCCTTCGCCGCGGCGCAGAAACTCGGAGCTGAGGAATCGATGAGCCTTGCTGCCGCGTGCGGTGCCGCGAACTGCCTGGCAGGTTTGCCAGGCCAATTAAGCGCAGGCGAAGTGCAGCGCTTGCAAGCGCTTGTGAAAGTGGAGGTCGTTGGTGAATGATTTGCCGCGAGCAGCCCGATGCTGAGTGAGGAGCGAAGACGCGGAATTTTGGAGGTCCTGCAAAACGACGGCCGCGTGCTCGTCGGCGATCTCTCCAAACGATTCAAAACCTCGCTCATCACCATTCGCAAGGATTTGGAATTTCTTCATCATCACGGAATGCTTGAGCGCACGCACGGCGGCGCGCTCCCGCTGCGCACCGGCGCGCTGAATGACCGAACGCTGCAGGAAAAAGAGCGGCTGCACCGCCAGGAAAAACTGCGCATCGCGGCTGCCGCGGTGAAGATGATCCGATCGGGGCAGGTCATCATTCTGGATTCGGGAACCACCACGACCGCCATCGCCCGCGCCTGCAGGCATTTTCGCAGTCTTACCATCATCACGAACGCCACCAATATTGTGACGGAGCTTGCGGGCACGCCCGTGAACGTCATCTTGACCGGCGGAGTGCTGCGAAAAAATTCTTTTTCGCTGGTAGGCCCGCTTGCGGAAGAATCTCTGCGAAAATTGAACGCGGATTTGCTTTTCCTCGCGGTCGACGGGTTTGACGTGCGCTACGGGCTGACCACGCCGAATCTCCTGGAAGCGCGCGTGAACCGCGCGATGGCGGAGGCCGCTCGACGCACCGTGGTCGTTTGTGATTCCAGCAAATTCGGCCGCCGCAGCCTAGCCTTAATCATGCCCACGAGTTCGGTCCACGAAACCATCACGGACCGCGGGATTCCCCGGCATGATTTGAAAGCCTTGCGCGAGGCCAAAGTGGAAGTGACACTGGTTTAAAAAGTTTCGGTGCCCAAAAGATGGGTGGAGACGCTGCATTGCCAGGCTCTGACAAACACGCACATACTTCCCACACGCTCACGGAAATTCTCTCGCAGCCGGAAATCTGGCGGCAGACGCTGACCGAATTGGAGCGCGGCGGCGTCCTCGAAAAAATCCTGGAGGAAACCAAGCCGCGCAACGAATGGCTGTTCGTGGGCTGCGGGAGCAGCTATTACCTGGCCGAAGCAGCGGCCACCTCTTGGACCCTGATGACCCGCCAGCCCGCGCGCACGCTGCCGGCGTCCGAGCTGCTGCTGTTTCCGCGCCTTGCGATGCACGCGGCGGAAACTTCGCAAGCCGTCGTGATCTCGCGCTCCCGACGCTGGGGATTACTTGCGCGGCGGATTCCCTGCTTGAAAGAGCTTGCGACCGCACCATCCGCCTGCTCGCTGCCGACGAAAAAAGCATGGTCATGACGCGCTCGGTCACGTCGATGTTGCTGGCGCTGCAATCCCTGGCCAGCAAAAAATCGCAGAGCACCGACTTCCCGTCCATCATCGAGCGGCTGGCTAATCATTTCGCGCAACGCCTTCAACCGCTTGCGGCTCACGTCGAAGCGTTCGTCGCAGCGCACTCCTTTGCGGATTACATTTTCCTTGCCCAAGGCCCGTTCTATGCGTTGGCCCGCGAAGCGTCGCTGAAAGCCACGGAGATGTCTTGTTCCTACAGCCAGTCCTTTCACACGCTGGAGTTTCGTCACGGCCCGAAAGCGATTGTCAGCTCGGAAACCTGCCTGACGTTTTTCCTGAGCGAGAACGGCTTGCAGGCGGAAGCCGAAGTGCTCGCCGAAATGCACGAACTGGGCGGCGTGACCATCGCCATTTGCAACCGGGCCAACGAAGCCATTCGCCGCTCGAGCGATTTGCTCTTCGAGCTGGCCTTCGACGGACCAGAGCTGGCCACACTCGCTCCTTTCATTGTTCCAGCGCAACTCCTGGGCTTTTTCACCGGCGTCAAGAAAAATCTCAACCCCGACGCACCCAAAAATCTTTCGCGCGTGGTGATCCTCGACTGAATCCTTCGGAGGAACGCTTCCTTGCCCACTCTGGATGTTAGCGTCGTTGGCGAGCTCAATCTGGACATTATCTTCTACGGCTTGCCGGAAAAGCTGGAGCTCGAACGCGAGCACCTGGCCAAGGAACTCAGCATTACCCTGGGCAGCTCTTCGGCCATTTTCGCGCACAACTTGTCCTGCCTCGGCGATCGCGTGGGCTTCAGCTCCTGCATTGGCAGTGACCCGCTCGGCGAGATCTGCCTCAAGCGCCTTGGGGAGGGCGGCGTGGACATCTCGCAGGTCCGAAAATTCGCCGGCAAGACCACTGGTCTGACGGCCATCCTGCCCCAGCGCAAGGAGCGCTACATCCTCACCTATCCCGGCACCATGTATGACCTTTCGCTTGCCCATCTCGATCTTTCCTATATTTTCAGCGCCAAACACCTCCATCTTTCTTCCTACTTCCTGCAAAAAGGTTTGCGGCCGGCCATGGTCGAGCTATTTCGCAAAGCCAAAGAAGCCGGGCTTTCCACCTCTCTCGACACCAACGACGATCCGGACAATCGCTGGTCCCCGGACATTCAATTGGTCTTCAAATATGTGGACATCTTGCTGCCCAATGAAAACGAGGCTTGCAAGTTGGCCGGCGCGGCCGATTTCCGCCAAGCCGCAGAAATCCTCTCCAAGAAAGTACCGCTGGTGGTCATCAAGCGCGGCTCGCAAGGCGCCTACGCGCGGCGCGGCGCGGAAAAGTTGGAAGGTTTCCCGCCTCCCGTCACCTCGGTCGATGTCGTGGGCGCGGGAGACAGTTTTGACGCCGGATTCATTCGCCAGTTCATCCGCGGCGCGAGTCCCGCGGATTGCCTCCAGTACGCCAATATCGTTGGCATCGCGAAGCCTTCCTGCGCAAGCACCCCGTTGCCCTGGCAGGCCGCGATCGCGCCCCTCGCTCGTAGGGGCACGCTTCAATCCGGTTAGACCGGGAAAGTGGAGGCCAATCTCCGCGTTCAGCTGAACAAAGTTCGCCTACGCGCACGATTTGCACTGCGAATTCGTGCCCGTCATAGTCGCGCAGATTGTAAGTAAGTTGGTGCGCTGGGGGTGTTCTGTTTTCGGAACAATTTGCAGTCGTCCTTCTTGGCTGTGGTGTCCAGGTGCGGGAAGACGCAAATTGGGGTTCCCTCCTATGCCGGCGTCAACAACTTTCCAAACGCTGCTTGCTCGCGAGCGAAGACAGGGTTGCCGCAAGGCAACGACACCTGTCTCCGCCCATTGGTAGCTTCACGGGATTGGGGTCGTGGTCCCGCACCTGCTACGCAAACCCGGGCTGCGTTTAAATCGATCCAGGGGGGTAGCCACGATGCCTCAGATTCAGTCTTGAGACGCAAGCGGGGAAGGACTCTTTCAAAAGGCCTCAGAACCTAGCAAACGCGCCGCAGTCACTGCGGAATGCCGGGTTGCCAGTAAGTCTGCCCCATCAGACGGCGAAGGCCCGTTCACACCGGTCCGCTTGCAACTGCAGCGGATCGGTGCCCTAACTAACTCCCGATAAGCCAGCTAAGCGGACCGGCCACCATCCATCTCCACTTGTGGTCAGGAGACATCTCTTCAGCGCAATGTTGCTATCGGTGCTTCCAGAAGACCAAAATGCCGGAGATGCCCGTAGCATCTCTGGCGTTAGGATGCTCACAGCGTCAATCCATCAAGGATACGAGAGCACGCAGCCGCCCGAGCCGCTGTTGAATGCATTGCTCCACAACGATTGCACTGCGAAGGTTCCCGTTGTCAACCGGATGTCCGCCGCCGCGCCTTGCCCCGAGGAGATCCAAGCGCATTTATCTCCGTTTTCCGCCCCGCTCGAGTCCAGCCAACCGCTGCTTGGGAACTGGTCGGTCATGGTTTCGGCCATCTCGTGACCGGCGACAATGGTAATGCCGGCGTGAGGGCCCAGGCCATTGAAGTTCGCGCCACAGCTGGCACCGGCGTCGGTGATGTACGGCAGGTTCGTGTAAGCCACGTTGCCTACTGCCGAACTGGTCGCGCTGTGGTACGCGCAGTATTGCGTCCCAAATCCCCGGGAGTTGTGTCCCGACGCCGTGGCGATCACGTACTGTACGCTCGCATTGCTGGCGCCGGTAGTATTGCCGAAATACTGCGCGGCGCGAACGGCCTCGGCCGCGAGCTGCGACTGGCGGGGATGTGACGGTGCGAGGCTCGCGTTGTCAACAAAAAGTCCGGCAAAAATGCCCGACGGATTGCCGGCCGCCTGACCTGATCCGTTACAGAACACAGTTCCGCTTGCCACGCCCTGGCAATACTGGGTGACGCTGTTCGCCCAGGAGCTTCCTCCGACCCCCTGGTAGAAGGACTCCAGAATGCCCGACTCGCCGCTCGGATCGTTGTTGTTCCATTGTGAACCCCAGAGGACCAGATAGACCTTGGGGCTCGTCTCGACGCCGATCCCGCCCGTTCCGCCATGGTAGGTGAGGTCATTTGCCGTGTTGGCCCCTTGTACTCTGCCGGGCCGCGCATTCGGGTTGGCCTCGCGAAACCGTGTCATTTCTTCAGCGGTTGCATGGATCATGGCGGGCGGTTGTCCCTCCTCAATAATTCTCCACCCGCCTACGGTACCCTCAAAGACCATCGGCTTGTTCTGCTCTTGAGCCTTGTTCGGCTCCTGCGTGTGCGACAACGGGCTCGCCAGCAGGAACCCCAGAACAGCGAGAAAGCATGCTGGAACGTATTTCCGGATCATAGGCCTCCTTCTCCATTTGGATCGGTTTTTGAAGATCAGCGAAAAAAAGCGGACCGCCCCGTCAAGCCTGCAGGTTCGAAAGTACCCTGGTGCGGTCGAGGACGCACGGAGGCTAACTCTGCCATTTAAAGCAAGTCAAGCCCATTCTCCTTAATTGTCCAGTTAAGTAAACTGATTTTGCGAAAAGGAAAGTTCCCAAGCCTGCGTCCTCATTAGCTTTCTTCCCGGAACAGGTTCCTCTCACCTCTGGATTTGTCCGATTAACCCCCATCAACCGGGTAAGCAGATTGTTCCCGAAGCGCATAGGGATAAGGGATATAAGGGACATAGCGCTTGGTTTGCGGGGACCCAGTGTGCCAGAATCGCCTCACCAGCAGCCTGGCTCCAGGGACCGGCGATTCACCCGACCTCATCGCCCATGAGCGACGACTCTTCGTCAACAACGTCTGGGGGGACGTCTGAGGAGAGACGACTGGAAGAAACTCGAAGGCCAGGTCCTTCGTAACAAGTTTCCACTTCAGAGGTTTTGGGCGGCACGAGCTATGGGGCTGTCTTCCTAACGGAATCTCCCCCGCCACAACCGAAAAATCTCGCCATTAAATTCATAGACGCTGGCCGAAGGCAGATTCCCAGGCGGCTCTTTTGCTCCAAGCTTCGAAATTTAGCCATCCAAATCTCCTCCACCTGCCACCGGGCGGCCACTGCCAGTTTGCGGACATGGATTTGGTTTTCGCGTTCCTAGAATACGCCGAGGAAGACGTCGCACACGGTCTCCCCGATCGGCCACTCACCGAAGAAGAAACTCGCAAAGTGCTCGGCTCGCGTCTCGACGCCCTCAGCTATGTTCACGGCAAAGGCTTTGCGCACTCTCACATCAAACCTTCACACATCAGGGTCCCCGAGAATCAATTCAGACTTTCAAGGGACACGGTTATCCATCTTGGCGAACCGCGCCCTGCCTACCGTCCGGTTGACGCTTACGACGCCCCCGAGGTAGCCACCGCACCGGTTACCCTACCAGTGACCTTTGGTCGCTGGGTGTGACGCCGGTCGAAGTACTTACGCAACAGGCCCCCGTTTCCTCGCAGGAAAGTCAAGCCGACCCCGTCATTCCATCCATGGTTCCTCAGCCCTTCCTCGACATTGCGCAACACTGTTTGCGTCGAGATCCCCTGCAGCGCTGGACCACGGCACAAACCGCAGGCTGTCTCAACCCCGCTCCCATCGAGGTTGCCGCACCTGCCACACCTGAGGCCACGGAAGAAAAAATAACCCCCCCCGAAGGAAATGTGGGTGGGCAGCAAATACTGCTGGGTGGTCGTGTGCAAGAATCACTGGTTTCACCGGCGTCGCAACTTTTCTAACGTGCACCGCATTCCACTCGGGGTGACCGACGCGGTGTTACCTCGCCCGCAATCGATAAACCATTTGGGGTTCGCTGCAATGAATGTGGCGAGGAATATAGGTACAAGCCATTGGAGGTACTTAGATATGAAATGGACTCGCCTGCTTCGTTCGTTCCCCATCCTCTGTTTCGTCACGAACTCTCGCACAACTAGACACAAGTCGTCATCGTCTCACCCTGAAGTCCGAAATTAGCCCATAAAAGTGGCCGCGACAGAATGCGTTATCTCATTCTCTTTCAGTGCGTCTACCTGTGAAAATCCAACTTCGCCGAAGCGGGATTTTTTGTCCCCAGGAGTCCTACCCGTCATCTCGACCCTCAGGCGGCGGTCTTCCGCAGCCTGAGGCCCGAGCCTTGGGGAACGGCCGGCGACGCAACACTGCTGCAAGCCCCGCCCATAGAAATGCTAATCCGCACCTGAGCATCGAGCGCCCCATCGGCGCAGCACGATTTTTATGTCCCGGGGCAAAAGGTGGTCGTTCTTTGCCATCGGACGACTCAACCTTCCTCGTATTCCCAACCAGATCAGCCACATACAAATTTTTTTCTGGAACTCACCGCTAGCCACTCGTTTACCCCGAGTCTATGAGGGGTCACTCGCCTCTAAATAATGGGACTAACGTCCCACGCACAACGCACAAACGTCCGGAAGAGGCCGTTTGCCCGTACACCGAGAGGGCGTCCGAGCCAAGGGAAATCAGGGAGTGCCTTGGGCGGAATTGGCCGCAGAGGCCGAAGCGGGCGTGGCTTGCAGCAGGAGATGGTCCTGAAATTCGACGTGGAGGCGGGGAGCCGGGCCGGAAACCGTTCCGTAGTCTTTGTTGTTCGCGTAATCGAGGACGCGGTAGGGCTTCGTGGCAAGGCCGCGGAGTTCGACGTCACCTTTCCAGGTTCCCGGAGTGGGCGAGCCGGCGTCCGATTGGCCGGCGTCGGAGGGAGCGTAAAACGCGTAGAACAGGTTGCCGTCTTTCTCGATGGCGTAAGCTTCCGGGGAGTCGTAGCCGTAGACGTAGAGATCGAGAAAATTCCCTTTGGAAAGCATTTTCTGGTTGTAGAGCGCAATCCATTTTTTCCAATGATCCATTTTCTGGTCGTTGAGAAAAACGGCTTTGTACTGGGGGCCGTAGTCGGGCCAGGTGAATTTGGTGCCGAGGACACCGCCGGCGCCCAAGCTCGAGGCGAAGTCGCTGCCAACGTCCTGTTCGTGGCTGGTGTTGGCGCCGAGGAGGCGGGTCAGTTCGACGTGATCGCCGTAGATGGCGGCACGTGGGCCGAGCAGCGCTTTGTACATCTTGATGCGGCGGCGAACCTGAAGGGAGCCGACGGGGTCCGCGGTGACGGCCTGATCCAGGTAGCGGAACCAGGCGAGGCTGGGAGGCGTGCCGCAGGGGCAGCTCTGCGTGATGCTATTGGGCTTCAGCGCGCGCGTGGTCTCGAAAATAATTTTATAGACGTCGCCCATGGCGTAAACGGAATCGTTGGGCGATTTGTGGTGATGCTTGGAGTTGTAGCAGGGCGGCACAGAGTAAATGTTGTCGAGCTTGTGGCCGTCGAAGTCCCAGTCGCGGATAAAGCCCTCGGTGAGCTTTTTGTAGTAGTCCTGCACTTCGGGCAGTGCGGGGCAGAGCGTTGCGAGGTTGCGTGCCATGCGCGCAGGTTGGCCGTTTTTATCGAGGATGAGCCAGTCGGGATGCTCTTTCACGACGTCGGAGACCACGTACTTGTGCTCTTCATAGCGGTATTTTCCGTCTTCGACCGCCAGCGGCAGCCACCAGAGCTGCATCTTGATGCCCTGCTGGTGGAACTCTTTCACGAGCTGCTGGATGGCGTCGCCGGGAAACGTGTCGGTGCGCGGCAGCCAGTCGCCGTAATCGCTGAACCAACGGTCGTCGAGCGTGGCCCAGTGAATGCCCAGCTCTTTCAGTTTCGGGATGGTGCCGGTCATCTGCTTGGGCGTGACGTTCGCTTCGTAGCCCCAGCCGCACCAGTTTACGGCGTAGTTTTCGTCGTTGTTGGCGGGCTTGGA
>QHYJ01000050.1:12780-47800 GCA_003223255.1 Acidobacteriota bacterium
GTCGGAAGTGGTTTCGACGGGAATCGAGAGAACCAGCGGAACCGTTTCGAGATGGCCGACGGCTTCGCCGATGTGCGCGGTCCAAAAAGCGATGACAGGAATGCCGCCGCCGACACGGCCCAAGCCGTCTTTCGTCTCGACGGGGGCGCCAAAGGGATTCTGCTGGGAGAATTTCGCGGGCATGGCGAAGGTTTCGTCTTTGCCCCATTTCAGGCTGGAGCCTTGAAAGGTCCGAATCTGATTGTGCGCCGCGGCCGCGTCGGCCTGAGTGGCGTTAAAACGATGCCGTTGCAGGGTGACGGCGTCGAGCGACACGTCTTTTTGGCCGGTGTTGCGGAAGGAGGCGGACATCAGGGCGAGGCCGGGAAAGTCGTCGTAAAACTCGAGCAGGAGGGTTTCGTCGAGAGCCGAGCTGGGACTGCTGGCGTGAAGTTCAATGCGCTTCCCCGCCCTGCCGAGTTTTCCCTGCGCTTCGCTAACTTGCGCACGCGCGAGGTCCAGGGAAAAATCGGAGACGGGATGATGCGCGACGGTCAGGAGCTGGCCCGGCTGCGTGGCGGGATCATCGAGGGTGGAAGGCGCCCTCTTGCCGGCGAGGCTGGCTTTCAAGTAGCCGCTGGGGAAAAGCACGAACTCCGCCGTGGATGTCTGTACGAGCAGGCCATCGGTTGCCGGGGTCACCCGGATGGTCGAAACCGGTGTTTGCTGAGTTGCTTGGGTCGAAGGAGTTTCCTGCTTCTGGCAGCCGGAGAGCACCAGCAGCGCAGGAATGGCGAAGCGAAATGCAGGGGCGAAAATCCCCAGTCTGTACGGAACTGCTTGGCGTGACGGTCTCATGGCTTCTTTCACACCAGCGATCGGAGGCTCCAACCGGAGCGAGTGTACACCGGATAGAAAGAAAAAGAAATAAACAGTAGCAAATCGAAAGTCACCGCATGATGTTCTGGCAGAGACGGCAGCGTCGGGTCTTGTCGCCGGAGAGCCCTGGATCGGTGCAAGATGGGGAGGTGTCCTCCGGCGCGGGGCAGAATGCCTGTACCAAGCGCGATGCAAGAGGGGAATTGTCAAGAATTTGTAAAGAATTTGTCTCTTTGTTGCGAAGGTGCCAGGGCGGGCTTGTGTGCCTGGGTTCCGTGGAGGATTATCTAATGGCCTAGCGGAGCAGGTCGGGAGAACGGCGCCACGTCCGTGAACCTGGCAGCGGAAGGCCCAGGCCGTTGTGCGAGAGCCAGTGGAAAGCCCATGGAAACAATTCTAGTGATTGAAGACGACCACGCGGTGCAGAAGGCGCTGAAGCGACTGTTCGAATCGGAAGGTTACTCGGCGCAAGTGGCGGGAGATGGCCAAGCGGGCTTGGAACTGTTTCGCAGCGGTCCAACGGATCTGGTGATTCTGGATTTGAATCTGCCTGGAAAACCAGGGCGGGAGGTTTGCCGGGAAATCAAGAACGCTTCGCCCGCGCTGCCGGTAATCGTGCTGAGCGCGAGGACCGACGTTACGGACAAAGTGCTGCTGTTGGAACTGGGCGCGGACGACTATGTGACCAAGCCGTTCAGCCCCAAGGAACTTCTGGCGCGCGTGCATGCGGCAATGCGCCGTTCCTTCCGCCCAACAAAGCCTCTGGAACAATATTCTTTCGGCAACGTTTCGGTGGACTTCGCGAGAATGGTGTTGCTGAAGAAGGGCGAACCGGTCGCGATGACGGCGCGCGAGTTTCAGTTGTTGAAGTTCTTTGTGGAACATGCGGAGCGGGTGGCCTCGCGGGACGAATTGTTGAACCAGGTATGGGGGTACGAACACTACCCTACCACCCGCACGGTGGACAATTTCGTCCTGAAGCTGCGGCAAAAACTCGAAGATGATCCCGCGTTTCCGGTACATTTCCTGACCATGCACGGCATGGGCTACCGGTTCGTTGCCTGACGAAAGCGGTTCGCGAACGGCACGCGAAGTACGGAGGCAGCGGGGTGCGCCACTTACAGACCCGGCAGAAATTCTTTCTCTCGCGGCTACTGCTCACAGCCGCCCTCACCGCCGCGGCCATATTCGTGGTGCGCAGAAGCGTGCAGGAACACGTCCGCAAGGAAATTCTCGAAGATCTGCTGAATTCGACAACGACGTTCCGGAATTTCGAACGCGAGCAGCAACTTACGCTGCTGCACTCGGCGGAACTGCTGGCCAATCTTCCAAGTCTGAAAGCGCTGATGACCACGCAACACGAGGCCACGATTCAGGATGCCTCAGCCGATATTTGGCGCGTCAGCGGGTGCGACTTGCTTCTCCTTGCCGGCCGAAGCGGGCAAGTGGTTGCGCTGCACGCGACCACGCCATGGTTCAGCCGCAGCTTGGCACAGAAGCTTCTCGATGACTCCCTTCAACAGGAGGACGCTCGCCATTGGTGGCCGGAGGGTGATCGCCTCTACGAAGTGGTTCTTCAGCCGGTATATTTTGGCTCCCCTGAGGACGACAGCCCGCTAGGCATGCTGGCAGTGGGTCATGAAATCGACGAAGTGGCGGCGCAGGAAATCAGTCACGTGGCGTCGGGCCAAGTGGCTTTCACCTACGGAACCAGGCTGGCGGTCAGCACGCTGTCGCCTCCGCAGAAGCAAGAGCTGGCGTCCCAGCAAATGAATTGGACGCAGTCCGCCGGAAAAACGCAAGAGCTGCTGCTCGGGGGAGAACGATTTTTGCTTACTTCGATTGAGCTGTCACCGGGCGGAAACCCGCCGGTGGTGATGTCCGTGTTCAAGTCGTATGACAAGGCCATCGAGTTTTTGGATGGCCTTACGCGTCTCATCATCTGGCTGGGGTTGGGAACGGTCCTGGCGGGCATGGCGGCTGTTCTTCTGCTTTCGGACACGTTTACACGCCCGTTAAACAATCTGGTAGGAGCGGTGCGAGCGCTGGAAGAAGGAGATTTCGATTACTCGTTGCAAGTGCGGCAAGGCGGAGAGTTGGCGGAAGTTACCGCGGCATTCGACAAAATGAGGCAAACGCTCAAGGGCGCTCAGCAACGGCTGCTGGAAGCGGAACGGCTTGCAACGATCGGGAGAATGGCGAGCTCGATTTCTCATGATCTGCGGCATCCGCTGACGGCCATTGTGGCCAACGCGGAATTCATGTGCGAGGACAACCTTTCCGTCAAGCAAAAGGAAGAGTTCTACCGTGAGGTCCGTTTGGCGGTGGATCGCATGAACGACCTTATCGAATCGCTGCTCGAATTTTCGCGCACGCGGGAATCTTTGCATCTGGTGCACGGAAGCGTGGAAGAGGTCATCGAACGCGCCGTGCGTTTGATCCGCGCGAGGCCCGAATTCGGAAGCATTGGGATTTCCGTTTCGAAAGAGGGTCGAGGTGAAGGCCAATTTGATGCTAAGAAACTTCAGCGAGCGTTTGAAAACCTGCTGGTGAATGCTTGCGAAGCAGTATCGCCCTATTCCGGACGAATCGACCTCAGGATTCGCGAAACGCACGAAGGCCTGGAAATCCGCATACAAGACAATGGCCCGGGCATCCCCGAATCCATCCGAGACAGGCTGTTCACGCCCTTCGTCAGCTTTGGGAAAGAGAACGGAACGGGACTGGGGCTGACCGTTGCGCAGAAAATCCTGCAGGAGCACGGCGGAAGCATCATGCTGGAGAGCACAACGCCCGGGTGCACGGTCTTCAGGATTTTGCTGCCGCTAATTGCATCCTCCGAAGAGATCGCCAGAGTGAATTTCCGCAAGCCAGTCCACGGTCTTTAGTCAATGTGCGGCGCATTCCGCCTGCTTGTAACCAATAGCCGGGCAGCAGGTCTTATTACCGCAATTCACTCGAGAGCTTGGGAATCCGGATTTTCTGGGGGTGGAACATGAGAAGGTTTCCTTTGGTTCGGGCTGTTCGCTTGCTTGGCATGCTCGGATTGGCGATGCTGCTGAGGACTGAGATCACCTCTGCACAACAAGCAGCATCCCCGGCAGATGCCAACTCTACGAATTCCCTTGCGGAGTCTGTTCACGAACTGCAGACGCAGGTGAAAGAACTCCGCGCGCTGCTGGAGCAAATGCACACAGACATGGAACGCGCGAACCGCGCGAATGTCGAAATCCAAGAAAAGCTGCGACAGACCGAGCGACAACTGGAAACCGCGCTGCAAAGCTCTCAGAGAACCGCGCCAGGGACGGCCGCCGGAGCGGCGGACGCCTCCCGGGCGTCTGGCCAATCCTTGGGCGAAGGCGTGGATCGGCGATTGTCCACGCTGGAAGAGGAGCAGCAGTTGATTTCCGGGAAGATTAATGAGCAGTACCAAACGAAAGTCGAGAGCGCTTCAAAATACCGTGTTCGGCTTTCCGGCATTGTGCTGCTCAACCTGTTTGGGAACCGTGGGGCCGTGGACAACGCGGATTTTCCCATCGTGGCGCGGCCACCAGGCGCGCTGGATTCGTCGGGGAACATCGGCTCGAGCATGCGGCAATCGGAGTTAGGATTGGAGGTGTTTGGTCCGCAGATTCAGGGAGCGAACTTAAGCGCCAATGTGCAAATGGATTTTTCTGGAGGAGTTCCGATTACCCCAAATGGTGTGAACTCCGGAGTGTTCCGCATGCGAACTGCTAGCTTGCGGCTGGACTGGTCGCACACTTCGCTCGTCGCCGGACAGGATCCGCTCTTTCTTTCGCCGCTCACACCTACTTCGCTTGCTTCCCTGGCAGTTCCTGCACTTTCTTACTCGGGGAATCTTTGGGCGTGGACGCCGCAAGTGCGGATCGAACACCGAGTGAGCCTCTCTGAAAATTCGGGCATGCTTTTCCAGGGAGGAATTCTGGATCCGTTGAATGGCGAATTACCTCAAGACGAATTCGAACGTTTGCCGCAAGCGGGAGAGAAATCCAGGCAGCCCGCATTCGCCTCGCGTATTGCCTGGAGTCGCCGGGCCTTCAATCGCTCCATCACTTTGGGGGGCGCCGGCTACTATAGCCGGCAGAACTGGAGCTTTGGCCGGAACGTGGATGCATGGGCAGGAATGGGCGATTGGTCGGTCGCGCTTCTCCGTTGGCTCGACTTGGATGGCGAGTTCTATCGCGGGCGGGGAATTGGCGGAATTGGCGCGGGCTTTGGCCGCAGCGCGCTCTGGAATGGGCCGCTTTCCAATCCAAATACTGCAGTTCGCGGACTGGATACGGCAGGTGGTTGGGCAGAACTAAAAGTTAGACCGACGGCGAAATATGAGTTTAACGGTACGTTTGGCGAGGACAACTCCCAAGCTAGCGAATTGCGGCAGTTTCCGGGCGCTGCAACGTACTTCGACCCCGGGCTAAGCCGCAATCGCAACTGGATGACCAATGTCGTGTATCAGCCGAAATCCGATCTGTTGCTTTCGATTGAGTATCGCCGTCTGAGAACCTTCTCTGTGAATGGAACATCCGTGAACGCAAACCAGGTAAATCTCGGAATGGCCGTTCTCTTTTAACTATCGATGGTGTGAGCTGCAATGAAGACCTGGAATGCCTTCCGTTTAGAGAGTTCGCTGCTTCTCCTTCTCCTCGCGGTGATCCCCGCCCGTGTGGACGGGCAAGAAATCACCGTGACAGGCCGCGTCGAGGTGTTCGGTCCGCGAAACACCAAGCAGGCCAATGCGTCCGGTGCAGCCGTATGGCTCATTAATGCGTCGGAAACCACGGAGGCGGCGCAGCACCTCGCTCGCCGGCGACAGGAATTGCGGCTCGTGCAAAAAGACAAATCCTTTCGACCGCATCTTTTAGTCGTTCAGGTTGGCAGCGCGGTAGAATTTCCGAATCAGGATCCGTTCTTCCACAATGTCTTTTCGCTTTTTGAAGGGAAACGCTTCGACTTGGGACTCTACGAAGCGGGAACGAGCCATACCGTACTTTTCGACCGGCCCGGCGTTTGTTACATCTTTTGCAACATCCATCCGGAAATGAGCGCGGTCGTCCTGGTGCTGAATACGCCGTATTTCGCGCTGTCGGATGATGCGGGAAACGTGACCATTTCAGGTGTGACGCCGGGGCGCTACATCCTCCACGTCTGGCACGAGCGCGCCGTGCCCGAGGATCTCAAGGCTCTAAGCCGCGAAATCACGGTCTCCGAGAAAGCCCGAAGCTTGGGTGTGGCTCGCATTGTGGAATCGCCGGTAATGAACATGGTGCATAAGAACAAGTACGGTCAGGATTATGTGCCACCTTCGCCGGCAAACCAGCCTTACTCACGGCCCTGACGCCGCCTTATCTTTCCTTAATCAACCACAGTTTCCTGGTTAGCTTGCGGTTGACGTCGAAATCGCATGCTGTCTGCAACTTTTGACGTGCACGCGACAAGTCTTTGACAACCTGCCCTTGCTTGCGAATTACCATCCCCGCGTCGCGAAACCCGTCCACGTCACACGCGACGCATACCAAAGGCCGCAGTGGGTTTACAGCTTAGCGGGAATTAGGAGCAATCGCAGAGTCACCGCAGCTCTCAGCGTTGAGGTTTGTCTACTGCTCATCATTGGGCAATCGGGGAGGAGCAAGAAAATGCAAGTGAAACAGATAGCTGTGGCAGGAGCCGCGCTCCTGTCGGCATTGACCATAACTTCGGCGCAGTCAGGAAACAGCACTCTGAGCGGCAAAGTGAGTTATGAAGGAACGCCGGCGAAGCAGCGAACCATCGACATGTCTCAAGAGCCTGGTTGCGCGAAGCAGTATGCCAAGCCGGCACAGACAGAGACGGTGATCACCGGTCCAGACAACGCATTAGAAAACGTAGTGGTCTTTGTTTCGGCCGGGGCTGCTGACGAAACTGCCCCGGCGCAGCCCGCCGTGCTCACGCAGAAGGGATGCCGTTATATCCCACACGTTCTGGTGTTCCAGGTCAATCAAGAACTGGAAGTGGTCAATGTCGACCCGACGTCTCACAACATTCATCCGGAGCCGAAGTTCAACCGGGAATGGAACAAGTTACAGCCACCGGGTATGCCGCCCATCGCGGACAAGTACGCCAGGCCGGAATTCATTCCGGTCGTGTGCAATATTCATCCTTGGATGCGTGGAAATTTGGCCGTGCTGAAGAATTCTCATTACGCGGTTACGAGCAGCGACGGAGAATTCAAGCTTCGAAATCTGCCCGCGGGCAAGTACACCATCAACGCCTGGCACGAGTCGTACGGCGATCAAAGCCAGGAAGTCACCGTTACAGGCGGCGAAACAAGAACGGTCAATTTTGTGTTCAAGACCAAGCCCTATTGAGCTCGAAGACGGGCATGCCGCCAACGGAAATTCCCGGGAAAGTGACGATTTTTTGACATGTTTTTGACAATCGGTGCGTGCGTTTTTCTTAGCGTTAGCGCTGTTCGAGAGATTTGACCGCAAATCACGCCCTAGGTGACCAGTGCATCCCCGGCATTTGCGCGGTATCTAAAAACGGCATTACACCCCCCGCGACAAGAGGATAAGGAGGAGTTATGCGGGAGCAAAAAATGGAATTTCTGGCTTTGCGAAGCATGATTGCAGACAGACCTCGGCACCATCAATAGTCCCGGGTTTAATCCTGGTTCCGCCCTTACGAAAATGAATGGGCCGTACAGCGCTTACGTGATCGGCGACTACACGGGCATGACGCCGCCTTTCTAAACCGCAGCTGACGCCCTTTCCTTACAGAGACTACGTATGACCGGCGCCGTCAGGAGCGCACCATTCCTTCTGTGAGCCTTGCCCGGTGACAATGTGCTTTAAGTCAGGAACGTCGTGCCCTCTTTGTGTTATTAAATAAAGGGGGGGTATTAAGCCTGAACATGGAGTGCCGGGCTTGAACACAATCAAGCCCGTGCTGTGGGACTCCCAGGTACGGCTCCCGGACGGAACGCTCATGACTGGCGCACCAATCTCTTTCACGGAAAACGCGAGTTACTGTCGCAAACAGGCCGAGCGCATGGCGGAGCAAACGCGCGAGGTCTGGTCCAAAGCCCGTTATGCAGTCGAAAGAATGTGGGTCCTGTGCTCCGACCTCCAAGCGCAAATCGAGGAACTCGCCAGGGACGACGGTTTCCGCCGTAAATACGCCTCGAACATGCTGCGCTGGGTCCTGGACTCTGCCATCGAAGCGGTTAGCACCGACATGGGCAACATCCAGGTTTACGACGCACAAAAGGCTTCTTTCCTCATCCGCGCCCACCGCGGCTTTGACGAGACTTTCCTGAGATTTTTTGATTCCGTGCCCGCAGGCGACGCCGTTCGCGAATCGGCCGCAAAGTCAGCAAAGCCGGTGATTATCTCCGAGGTGGCCAATAGTCCGGTTTTTCGTTCCACCACCACTTTGGAAGTTCTGCTGGACGCCGGGGTTCGTTCGCTGCAAACCACGCCCTTGATGGGCAGATCAAAGGCCGTGCTTGGGATGCTCTCCACTTATTACCGCACCGTCGGAGCAATCTCGAAAAAGAACTTGCGGCGCATCGATTATTTCGCAAGCAAGGCTGCAGCAATCATCGAATGGCAAAACCAAGCGCCTGCCAGGTGAAATCCGCACGCAACCGCGGAGGTGCGCCAGAAAGGCTCTCCCGCCGCTCCGCTGCTTCTGTCCCCACTCGAGGTTGTGGCTGGTCTGCGGAAAGACTAGAATCGCCCTAGTGGTTGTCCAAGCAGCTGTTACGACAGGTTTCAGCCAAGTCCGAGTGAATTCTGCCATCGGCGGTTGCTGCGGAACACGCCCTTCCTATTGCCGGGAGATCAGGCAGGCGCGTTGAACAACCCGGAGAGAACCAATGAAATCCAAATCGTCAGGGAGTAACAAGCCACGCAGTTCTCAGAAGGATGAGAATTCGCAGTCGGATCGCAAGGACGACCTTTTGATTGCCGCTATCGGCGCGTCTGCGGGCGGAATCGAAGCCACCACGGAACTTCTAAGCCATGTTCCTCCCGACACGGGCATGGCTTTTGTCCTCGTGCAGCACCTGGATCCCTCGCATCACAGCATGCTTACCGAGCTGCTCTCCAAAAAGACCCCGATGCGCGTGGTGGAAGTGACCAATGGCATGACCGTCGAGCCCAACCAGGTTTATGTGATTCCGCCAAACGCCACCATGTCCATTTCCAACCACACGCTGCAGCTTGGCCCGCGCACGGAGTCCTCGCGTGGCGTCCACATGTCCATCGACCATTTCATGCGCGCGCTCGCTGAAGAACAGGGTAATCGCGCGATTGGCATCATTTTGTCCGGCTCCGGCACCGACGGGACGGCCGGCCTTGCTCAAATCCAGGCGCAGGGCGGCGTGACCTTCGCGCAAGACGAGGAATCCGCAAAATACGGCAACATGCCTCGCAGCGCTGTCACCTCCGGCTGCGTTGACTACGTCCTTTCCCCCAAAGCTATCGCGCGGGAGCTCGCCCGGATTGCCCGTCATCCTTACCTTGCCCGGTCCGGGACATCCGACATCGCCGAGCTCGCCACTTCGGAGACCAACGGTTTGAGCCTGGTCTTCCAGCTTCTGCGAAAAACCACCGGCGTGGACTTCACGCATTACCGGAAGACCACCATCCTCCGCCGCATTCAGCGCCGCATGATCGTTCACAAGATGGAGAAAATGGAGGATTACGTCAAATACGTTCAGACCAATCCCGCGGAAATCAAGGCCCTTTACCAGGACATGCTGATCAATGTGACCAGCTTCTTCCGCAACCCGCGCGTCTTCGATGCCCTCAAGTCCCAGGTGTTCCCCGCCATTATGAAAAACCGTTCTTCCGAAGCCAGCCTTCGTCTTTGGACTCCCGGATGCGCTTCCGGCGAGGAAACTTATTCCCTCGCCATTGCCCTGCTCGAGTTTCTTGGCGACAAGGCCTCCCAGACGCCCATTCAATTCTTCGCCACGGATATCAGCGAGTTGAGTGTTGCCAAGGCCCGCAGCGGTCTTTACCCCGAGAACATCCAAAGCGATGTTTCTCCCGAGCGTCTTCGCCGCTTTTTTACCAAGGTCGAAGGCGGATACCGCATCAGCAAAAGCATTCGCGATATGTGCATCTTTGCGCAGCACAACGTGCTGAATGATCCGCCTTTTTCCCAGATGGACGTCATCTGTTGCCGCAATCTGCTCATTTACCTTGAACCGGTCCTTCAGAACAAAGTGATTTCCCTGTTTCACTATGCGGCGCGTCCGGGCGGCTATCTGGTTCTGGGGACTTCCGAAGGGGTCGGCAGCGCAACCAACCTGTTCTCCGCCGAGGACCGCGCCGACAAGATTTTCCTCAAGAAAGCTACCGGCGTGCGTCAGCCCGTCACTTTCTCCCTGAATCACCCGTCGGAACGCCACGAATATGGCGCCGTGCGCGTCCCCGCCAAACAGCCCGATTCCAGTTGGAACTACCTGGAAGCGCAGAAAGAATTCGACCGACGCTTGTTGGGCCAATATGCGCCAGCCACGGTCTTCATCAATGAGGACCTGGAGATTATCCACACGCGCGGCAGCGTGAATCGCTTTCTCAAGCTCGCGCCCGGACGCGCCAGTCTTAGCATTTTGAAGATGGCCCGCGAAGGACTGCTTTTGGATCTACGTAACGCCATCAGCAAGGCGAAAAAGGAAAACGTCGCCGTTCGCAAGCAAAACATTCAAATCAAGAATGGCAACGGGAATGAGGGGCCCCAGGGCGATTCCATGCGGATCGTGAACTTTGAAGTCGCTCCCATCAACATGGGCAATCTCAAAGAGCTTTACTTTATGATTGTCTTTGAGGACAGTCCGGCAATTGCGCGCCCGGCGGTCGCTCGCTCCACTCGGCCGTCACGCGAATCGGAGAGCGCCTCCTCGAGAATCACCAAACTGGAGCAGGAACTCTCCGCCGCCAAGGAATACCTCCAATCCGTCATCGAGACTCAGGAAGCCACCAACGAAGAGCTGCAGTCCGCCAACGAGGAAATCCTTTCCAGCAATGAGGAGTTGCAGAGCACCAACGAAGAGTTGGAAACGGCCAAGGAAGAATTGCAATCCGCCAACGAGGAATTGAGCACGGTCAACGACGAATTGCGCAGCCGCAATCAGGAGGTCACGCAGATCAACAACGACCTCACCAACCTCTTCGCCAGCATCGATATTGCCGTGGTTATGATTGGCAGTGATCTCAACATCCGGCGATTCACGCCGCAGGCCCAAAAATTCCTGGGCCTCATTCCCGCGGACGTGGGCCGGCCGCTGATGAATATCAGTCCCACGATCGAAATCCCGGAGTTTCAATCCCTGGTTTTGCAGGTGATGGCAAACGTCCGCCCGGTGGAGCGCGAGCTGAAGGACCGGGAGAACGGGCGCTATCAGTTGAGGATTCTTCCTTATCGTACGCCCGAAAATAAAATCGACGGCGCGGTCATAACCATTGTGGACATTTCCGCGCAGCCGCGGAGCCAAACGGCCTAGGCCTCTGCGTGCCTCGGCTGACACAACCCTTAAGACTCGGTTAATCACCTGATACGGACTTCAGGTCTTAACCTGATCCTCCGCGTTATCCTCATATTATTTGTACTTATCTTACCGTGACTTCGCGAAGTCGGCCCGGATCCAGCCGTAAGACGTTGGAATGCATAGCTTTCTGAGTTAAATCACTTCCCCCACTTCCCCCGCCTTCTCGCGCCGACACCGGTTCGAAGCCTATTTTGATAAGGTATCTGACTTCTCTTCTCACGTAGGGGCTTTGCCGGACCCTAAAATCAGTTCGTTAAACCCTCTCCATAAACCCTCTCCACCTCTGACTTTGCGAAATCGCTGACTTATAGTATATTATATGGGTATTGATTTCTCAGCTAGAGATGGATCATAATCGTGCCGGGCATGCCCCCACCGTCGATCCTTGTAACGGGCAGGCTATGAACAAACGATTTGCTTTTACCGCGCAGTTTTGGGGAGACGGCGCTGTGGTTTGCCGCGCGGTCGAAGGTTGTCCCGGACCCATTGTCGAACAGCAATTTGGTGAGTTTCCCACCTGGACCCAGGCCAACACTTTCGCGGCGAAGCTGAATGAAGGTCTGGAGCTCGACCCTCTCGACGTTCGGGAGATTATAACCAGTTCCATTTTGGCCAGCGCCTGCGTCGTCCATGCCGCACTGGCTTCCAACCACTCGTGGCACGACTCTCCCGTGGGACTTGCCACGCGGGCCGCTCACGTTCGATTCGTGCTCGCCCAGTTGGCCCTTGCCCGCACTTTCTGCCGTTCTGCTCGTATTTTGTCTGGAGAAATAGCGGACCGCATGGTTCGTAACGCTCAAAACGCGGCGGTTCTCGCCCGGCAATTCATGGCCCTCTACAAGGGCGACTACGGCGAGCTGAAAGGCATCTCTACTTCCCTGATGGCGCTCACAGCCGTGCTACCCCCCCTATGGCCATCCACTGAAAGCCCCCGGCCTTTTGGGAATCGCCAGTAATTAAATATAGACACAACTAACTAATTATTATAGTTGGCAAGCGGGCTTATCCTCGGTGGTGTGCCTTTCCCCGAGTGTCGAAACGGTCTTGCCATGTTCGCGAGTTAATTCTATTGTCGAAGGCAAAATTGCCATTCCCTCTCAAAGGAGAAAAGAACCATGTCCCTTCGACGGCCGGCGAAACCAGTTGTCATGGGTACCGCTTGGCTGCTTATCATGCTTGGAGCCATCGTTGCAGGCGCCATCGGGCTAAATGCAAGAAACACCGCCGCACAATCTTCAGCTGCGTCCGCAAACGTGCAGGCACAAACGCAGCAGCCGCCAGCGGTGTCGCCGCTCGGCGCGCGCAACGACCTGCCGAATCCTTATCTTGCAGGCGTGAGCTGGGGCCGATTGCCCAACGGTAGAAAATGGGGCTCGACCGCGGGCATTGCGGTAGGTACGGACGGCAACATCTGGGCCATCGATCGCTGCGGCGCCATGGGTTCGCGCGGAACCAACTGCGCCGATTCCCCACTCGATCCCATCCTCGAATTCGAGCCCTCCGGGAAATTTCTCAAGAGTTTTGGTAAGGGCCTGTTCGTCAGCCCTCACAAGATTAGCGTGGACCACGACGGAAATCTGTGGGTTGCCGACAACGGGCTGAAGAACGGCAAGGGGCAGCAGGTGTTTAAATTCGATCAGAACGGCAAGATTCTGATGACTCTTGGGAAGGCCGGCATCTCCGGAGCCAGCTTGGATACCTTCGACCAGCCAACCGAAGTCGCGGTCGCTCTCAATGGCGATATCTTCGTGGCCGATGGCCACGGCGAGAAACCGACCGACAACGCGCGCATCCTGAAATTCGATTCGCACGGCAAGTTCCTTAAGACCTGGGGCAAAAAAGGAACGGGCCTTGGCGAATTCGATTGCCCGCACACCCTGGCCTTCGATTCGCAGGGGCGCTTGTTCGTTGGCGACCGTCAGAACAACCGCATCCAAATCTTCGACCAGGACGGCCATTTCATCGCCGAGTGGAAACAGTTCGGCCGACCCAGCGGCATCTACATTGATAAGAACGATGTGATTTACGTCGCTGACTCCGAGTCGCGCAACGGCGAGCCCGGGTACGGGCACAATCCCGGATGCCGCCGCGGCATTCGCATCGGCGGCGCGAAAGACGGCTCGGTGAAATACTTCGTGCCGGATGCCGCGCCGTATCCGGCTGCTGCGGATTCGACGGGACCGGAAGGAATCACCGCAGACTCTGCCGGAAACATGTACGGCGCGGAATTCACCATGGACGTGAAGAAGTACGTACGGAAATAATTCTTCAAGAGCGAATAACACACTCTCAACATTTCTCGACAGGCTCTCAGATCGCGGGACGCAACTTCGCATGGTTGGCGTTAATCACAACAACGGAACTCTCCAGTCCTGATGAAGATGTTTCTACGCGAATGTCTCCGGGCTGCTTGAGAGCTTGCACGATGGCCATGCACAGCCCGTTGAACGCGCTGCGTTTGCCTTCGGTGAACGATGCAGGCTTATCGGCTTCGTGACAACTGGGATCGCCGTTGCCAAGGCCGATGAGACGTCCTGCGCCTTCGGCTCGAAAGTTCACCTCGTGGCCAGCCGTGGGCATCACACGCCCCTTAGCATCCGCAATCTCCACAGTGAGAACAGAAACGTCTTCGCCGTCTGCCGCGATTTGCGTGCGGTCGGCGCGCAGAACGAGCTTTGCCAGGGCGCCTATCGTTTCGCGCTTTTCTGTCAGCTCGACTTCCCATTTTTCGAGCCGCGTGCTTCCAGCCCTCCCGGCGCGTACTTCACAGTCCACTCCACGTGCGAATTGCGGCTCACTTTTTTTGCCCCGAGGCTGGCACCGTTCAGGAGCAGCTCCGCACGGTCGAGATTCGTGTGGCACCACACCGCGATGTCCTGCCCCTCCTTCCCTTCCCAGTTCCAATGCGGAAAAAGATGCAGCACGGGCTTTGTTCCCCACCACGCCTGATGGTAAAAATAGTTGTCCTTTGGAAATCCGCAGGTATCCATCGCTCCAAAGTGCGAACTGATGCACGGCCATTTGTAAGGCGACGGCTCGCCGCGATAATCGAAGCCGGTCCAGTCAAAACCGCCTGCAAGAAACTCCCGCTCGTCGTAGATTTTCCACCAATTCTCGGTGCTGACCGTATAGCCAGGAAAGCTGACGCCGTAGGCGCTTACGTAGCCTTTCTCCGGATCGTTTTTATAAATGCCGCGTGTGCTGGCATCGCTCCCCGTTTCCGTGCCGACGGTCGGCTGCTTGGGAAACTGCGCATGAAACTCGTCGATGTTCTTGGCCATGTCGGCCCCGCGATTGTGCCCGCCGGCATAATTGAATCCTTGCACGTCCACCACGGCCGATGTGCCTTTGCCCCAGCCTCCGTTCATCGCCAGTGTCACGGGCCGCGTCGGATCTAGCTTCCGCGCCAGGCGTTTCATGTCCGCGACCATCCGCGCGCCGCGCGAGTCGCCTTGCACGAACCACTCCTCGTTTCCCAGCGACCACATTACGATACTCGGATGATTGCGGTCGCGGCGCATCATGCGGTCCAGTTGGCTCAGCCCTTCCGGCGTGGACGACATCATGCGCGTTTCGTCCAGGACGAGCATGCCCAAACGGTCGCAGGCGTCCAGAAGTTCCGGAGTCGGCGGATTGTGCGACGTGCGGTAGCCGTTGCAACCCATTTCCTGCAGCCGCTCGATCCGGTAGTACTGCAAGCGATCCGGCAGCGCCGCGCCAACACCCGCGTGATCTTGGTGATTGCAAGTGCCCTTGATCTTCACCGGTTTTCCATTCAGGAAAAAACCTCTGTCAGGATCAAGACGAATGGTGCGAATGCCAAATGTGGTTTCGGTTTGATCGATTGCGGCGTTTTCCACGAGGGCTTCTGTAATCAAGCGATAGAGATTGGGTCTTTCCAGCGACCAAAGCTGCGGATCTCTCACGGAAGTATGAGATGGAAACGTGAAGCTGCCTCCCGGCGGGATGTTTTGCGTTTCGCGTTGCGTTGTGCCAATCGTCTTTCCTTCCGGGTCCAAGACGCGTGAAATCACGGAACAGAGTTTTTCCTGTTCTCCATCGTTCTCCACTTCTGTGCTGATCGATAACTCTGCGGCTGTCCCCTGGACTCGCGACTCCACAAACGTTCCCCACTGCGCTACGCGGACCGGAGCTGTCTTTGTCAGCCAGACGTGCCGGTAGATTCCCGTACCCTCATAAAACCATCCTTCTCCCTCAGTAGCGTCCACTCGAACCGTCAAAACGTTCTTGCCGCCGAATTAAGAAAGTCTGTTAAATCAAAGTGGAAGGGGGCATAGCCGCTGAGATTTTTGCCGAGGTACAAACCATTCAGGATCACCATGGCGTTGCGAAACATTCCGTCGAACTCCACGGTAATGCGCTTGGCTGCGTCGGACTCCGGAAGCTCAAAAGCTTTCCGGTACCAGCCGATGCTGGTCTCCGGATAGTTTCGGCCGAGCGGTTTGCCTCCGTGGCCCGGCAACTCCGGATCATTCTTGAAGGGAAGCTCAACCGCCCAATCATGCGGCAGATCGATCGCCTGCCAGCTGCTATCGTCAAACTTTACTTGAGTCGCTTCGGCATGCCGCCGGTCTTGGCGAATGCCGCATCCCACGACGGCGCGCCGAGGCCGAAATCCCGCGCAGGGTCGCAGGCGTTCCCCAAATGGAAGCGCCAGCCGAAGTCCATCAGAAGGCGCTCGCGGGGAGAAGAACCTTCCGGCTTCGGCTCTTGCGACTCGGAGGAGGACGCTTTCCAACCGCAGAATCGACGGATGCAAAAGAATTCGCAATTCCCGGCAAGACTTGGCCCGCTCTTGTCGTAGCGGCGCTTGCGGAAACAGCCAGTCCCGTTTTCAGAAGGTCGCGGCGCGTCCACTTCGACTTGGCCATCTCGAATCCCCTTTTCACACAGACTGTCCGTGCGCAATGGAGATGTTAGCGTACTGCGCTAATCTTATTTTTCGTTGAAGAGCTGAAATTCGCGGAGGTGCGCTTCCTTCGCGGAAGAGAGGACGTTGAGCCGCACAGGTGTGGCAGTTCACTCGAGGAAAATGCCCGGGGCGCACCCTGGGCCTTGCTACAATCCCCTTCGGGGCATTTTCCGGACCTGCGTTCCTGCCGCAAAATTTCAAAGGCTTCTTCAGGCTTTAGGTCGTCCGGCACGAGTTGAAAATCAGTATCGCGCACCTTCTCCCTCACGGCGATGGTCTTGAAAAGCAGTGCCTTGCCGTTCATCTCGACATCGAGAAAGGTCAACTCCCAGTGTCGCGATCCCAGGTCTTCTTGCTGGACACGAAAGGTGCCGCCTTTGTCCAAATGCCCCAGCAGGCCCCAGCCGAATTTCACGTCACTGATCAATTGCCCCTCGATTTCTGCAAGGCGCTTCTGCTCGGGGTCGAGGAGCAGGCTTCCCTGCATATGGCGAAAAACTTGTGCGGCACGCCGGGAGGCGTGGAAGTCGGGATTGGGCGTGAATTTCAACTTGATGAGGTTTCCCTGCATGCCGTCGTATTGAAATCGGAATGCGTCGGGGAACATTTTCAGCATATCCCGTTCCTGCTTGCCATCGTCCTGGCGTTTTTTCTGTTGTTGTCGCATCTGGTTCGGATCATTTAGCATTTTTTGAATGCGCTGATCCTCGGCCTGGCGTTCCGTCGGGCTCAGCTCCCGCCCATCCACTTCCAAGAGCCGATCAATTTCTCCGTCCTTTGTCTGACACACGCCAAAAAGTTTGTTCTCGCCTTGCTCTTCTCTCAGCTCACGGTAACACCACAAAGAATCGTCGTCGATCTCGGCCTGGATTTCGTTTTGCAAAACGTCTCGCGCTAGCCGGTTGGCATCCAACTCCAGGTTCGTGGGCGGCGCATTCTGGGTCTGGGCAGACGCGAGAGAGCAAGCACTCTGGCTGAGCAAGAGCAAGATGGCGATTCCTAACATGCGCGCCGAAGATGTTCTCGCCAACCTCATACGTCTCGAAGTTGTAACGGACGATGCCGATTCACCGAATCTTCAGGTGAGCCATTGCGCCATCATCTTGCCTTGTACCTACAATCCCATTGTAGCTGAGCCGGAGCAGAAGCGGTGGAGTAGGGCGACAAGTCGACTCACGGGCGATTTTGGCGATTGCAAGCGAAGCTTGATCGCACTGGGACGGCATTGCCGCCATTTCTGGCGCGTTTGCGTGTCTGCACGGCGATTGCCTGCAAGAATCGCTGAGAGTATATTGACCTGCGACCAAGAATGCGAAGTACACGTGCGCGAGGGGTCTGGGGAGGAAGTGTGGCTAGAATCTGTACGTTTTTGCTGTGCTGCTTGATGTTCGTGGCGCTGCCGATCACCGCTCAGGCGCCGGGCATTTCGGATGTGTACGCGCAGATTCGCGCGGAAGAGACGAGCAACGCGAAGATCATGTGGATCATTCACGAAGTGGCCGACGTCTATGGGCCGCGCGTGACAGGCACGCCGCATCTGAAGGCGGCCGACGATTGGGCATTGAAGACGATGGCGTCGTGGGGATTAGTGAACACGCATCTCGAGCCCTGGACCTTTCAGCCCCCCAGCGCTGCCACGGCCGTGCCGGGCTGGGAGAATATGGAACTGGTCGCGGAAGCGGTCGCGCCCTTTCATGGCCAATTGATGGTGAAGCCGCTGGCGTGGACGCCGAGCACCAAGGGAGTGGTGACGGCGCAAGTGGTGCTGCTCGATCCACCGGGGTTGGTGCCACCGAGAGGGGGAGGCTTCAACTTTTTCGGAGGGCCGCCACCTCCTCCGGAACCCAAATGGGCTGCGCCGCCGATGCCGCCTGCGAAGAAATCCGAAGAACCCCAGCAGCCAACGCAAGCCGAGCTCGACGCCTATTTGAATTCCGTGAAGGATAAAGTGCATAGAGCAATTGTGTTTGTCGGCATGCACGTGGAAGTGCCCGAAGAAATGAATCCGGCGCCGATGCGGCGGTCCGAGGACGAATGGAAGACGCGATTGGGTCCCAATGCAAAGCCCTTTCGCTTTCCCGAGCAACCGAAATTGCCCGAAGGACAGTTAACGCGGCAAGAAGTCTCACGACAAGTGGATCAATTCCTCGTGGATAACGGCGCCCTGGTCCGTGTGAATGACGCGGGACGCGCGCACGGCATCATCATTGCTCAGCAGAACGCAACGTATGACTGGACGCGCGCGGTGCCGACGCTGGTGATGCGCAACGAAGATTACGGGCGCATTACGCGCCTCATGGCCGACGGCACGCCGGTGACGCTGAAGATCAACATTCAAAACAAGGAGTATCCTGAAGGAACCACGGCCTATAACGCCATCGGAGAAATTCCGGGCACGGACAAAAAGGACGAGATCGTCATGCTCGGCGGGCATTACGACTCTTGGCACGACGCCACAGGCGCGACGGACAACGGCATTGGTTCGTCGATGATGCTGGAAGCCGCGCGGCTGCTGGCGGCCGTCCACGTCAAGCCGCGCCGAACCATTCGCGTTGCGCTGTGGAGCGGCGAAGAACAAGGGCTGCTCGGCTCGCTCGCCTACGTGCAACAGCATTTTGGAAGCTTTGAGAACCAGAAGCTGGAGTACGCCAAGCTGGATACGTATTTTAATATTGATTCAGGCACGGGAAAGCCGCGGGGCGCAAGCGTCTTTGGGCCATCAGGCGCCGCGGACATGGTGCGGGACGCGCTGATGCCGTTTACGGATTGGGGCTTGGTCGGAGCGGTGGCCACGGATAGCCGCAGAACCGGCGGGACCGACAGCACGTCGTTTAACAACGCAGGCCTGCCGGGAATCGGATTGGCGCAGGACGCGTTTGACTATGGGTCGTTCACGCATCATACGAACCTGGACACCTACGAGCGCGTCTATGAAGAGGACGTGAGAGAGGGCGCGGTCGAAATTGCGTCGGCCGTTTACGCCATCGCCATGGCGGACCAGATGGTTCCCCGGTTTAAAAACTCCGAAATGCCGAAGCCAGTGCCGGAACCGGGACCAGGATCGCAGGCCACCAAAGTCCGCCACGTTCCTGCGCCGTAAAAGAGCGGCCAAATCCAAAGCAAATCTGGGCAAGGGCGGAATCGGATCAGCGAGCCGGGGCGCGCGGAGCTCTTACGCAGCCCGCTCCGCCGTCTCGTAAATCTGCTCAATCTTGTCCAAATCCCGCAAGAGCTGGCGTCCCCGGCGGCAAAGGTTCTTCCGCCGAGCCCATTCCATGCCCGCATTTTTGCACTTTCTACAGCGATAAAGGTGGCGGCTGGCCACTTCGAAGCTGCGTTCCGGGTCGAGTACGATGAGTTTCTTGCGTGCCATGTCTTGCACACTGCCAGACTGCGCGCTTCGCCGCAACCTGTCCCATCGGGCAGGTAACGGCCAGGAGAGGCAGGGTTTTTCACGAAAATCGGCGTTTTTGGCGGATTCCATCGTGTTTTGCAATAGGAATGTGAACCGCATTCCCTGTAAAAAAATTTCCATCTTCCGTCAGCAGAACCTCGACCTGGGGGTACATCTCCCAAGGGTCCTCAGCCGATTGGACTCAACGTCTCTCTTTTTTGAGGCTGCGAGTGCGATCGCTGTCAGGGTTTTTTGTCTCTTGGACTTCCGGCGGGAGACAGATCGGGAGGCGGGTAATAGGCTTTACTGCCGCCGGCCTTCTCGACTTCGTCCATAAAGGTTGTTCCATAGTCGCGCATGGCATCGGAAAGCGCGTAGGCTTGACGCTTGTAATTCCAGCTCTTGGGATTCAACCGCTGGGCTTCTTTGAAATGCGGGATCGCCTCAGTCAAATGTCCCGATTTGTAGAGATGCTCGCCGAGCCCAAACTCGGCCGCGGCCAAAGCAATGTCGGGGTTATTCACCGTAAGTTTTTCGCGGAGCCGCTCTTCGCTCATCGCGTAGATGCTTTGATTACCCTTTTCCGCCCAGTCGGCCAGGGCGTTGAGATAAGGCGCGGAATCGAGGCCGCTAAAATTCTTGAAGCGGTCGTCGACGAAGGCGACCTCGTTGGGTCGAACTATTTTCCCATGCTCGTCGATCCACACGCCTGTAGGAACGTTGACCATGTTGTAGAGCTTGGACACGAGATGCTTTTCGCCAATCAGAGCGGTATAGGTAGGATGGGCGGCGGTGATCCACGGCCCCGCGTCCTTTCCGCCGTTCGTGTCTTGCGCCACAGACGCGATCTCGAAATTATGGTCTTTGAGCCGCTCATAAATTGCTTGCCAACCTGGCAAGTCCAGCCGGCACCCTCACCACGAAGCCCAAGTGACGAGCAAGACCTTCTTGCCTCGAAAATCCGAGAGCGAATGGAGCCTGCCGCTCATATCGGGAAGCATAAAATCCGGCGCCTTAAGAGACGACAAACCTTCTCTCTGGTCGGAACGCAATCCGAAGTACCAGGTGCGGAGCCCTTCATCCTGCGCAATGGGCTGCTGCACGAGATTCGCGAAAGCGACGAGATTAAACCAGGTCTTCCCAGAGCGCTTGCGCACGAACCCCTCTTGTCGGACGCTGGGCACGGGAAAGCAGAGCTCATCGCGGCAAACGCCTTGCGGCTTCAACTCAAAGCCGGTGGCACGCTTGAGGTCAACGGTGGTAATCCAAAGGTGTCCTGCTTCTTCGTTGGCAGCATTGATTTCGCTTGCTTTGTCGTCGTAGATGATCGTGACCTTCGCTTGCCGGCCTTGTGCGGGAATGGGAGCCGCCCAAAGCACAAGTAAGAAAGCGCAGGCAGACAGTCTCCCCTTCATCATTATCATTTCTCCTTCCAATTCCTCTCCGGACTTCCGTCTGCATCTCTAGACGTAAAACAGGCCCAATTTATTCCAGGAAAATTCCTGGAGAAACAGCCTAGCGGCCTTTCGCTGCCGGATCTTGTTGGTTTATGGCATTTCTACATTCGCGGCCACGTTCATAAATCAAAGAGCGCTGGAGTCACGTAAACTGCATAAAAACCCCTTAGCCTGTGGAGCACAAAAATGGAGATGGCTGGAGCAGAAGCGCCGTGTGAGTGCGCCGGAATGCGTGGACACCACATCGGGGAACTCTCGCGCGCGTCAAGAATCGGCCAGCGAGTGGTACTCAACGACTTTGTTTTAGGGAGGTGGTCGGTTGTTTCGAGTCGCAAACAGAAACCCGACCGGATTCGGCTCCATGGCGTCCAATAGCTGTTGAGAACGTTTCGTAGCGGAGCCGTCCCACTTCTGTCAGCCAGACCCTCAGATTTCCGCAATGCCTGCCTCCCCGGCCCTCAGATTGGGCACCCGAAGGGAAATAGAAGACTAAGGTTTTCGCTACTACGCACCGCTCAATTACCGCGTTACTGCGTGACGAGCCTAGCGCCGCGACTGCCACCGCGAGATTCCACTGGTGCGATTCGGTTTCGTCGTTTCACACGTTCTTTGTGGGAACTGCAGAGTGTGCGATTTTTTGCTTCTGCTCCGGCGGTGGCGTTGAGAACGCCGCAGCAAAGGGCGAAGCGCGCGAGTGCAGCAAGGAGGCGGCATGGCTCGAGGAAGGATACTTTTTCGGTTCTGGCTGTTCGCGACGGTTGTGTGTGTGGCGAGTCTATCGGCGAACGCCCAGAGCCCGACAGCGCAGGCGGGCGGTTCGTTCATGGTGCAGTGCCCCAGCACCACACCGCTTCACCCCAAGGCGATTTCCAATCCTACGATTACCGGGAGTAGTTCCGGCACTCCTTTGACGGAATCGGCAGAACCGGCTTACGCCGGCCCGGTGGTGACGACCGAGACGGTGGGCGGGGTGTCGCTGAGCTACACGCTCAACGGGGGTGCGGTCAAATGCCAGGAAATCTCGGGTGGGGACGGCTACATGACCGAAGCGGACGGGAACCAGACCTTCATGTTTTCTTTTGGTCCGCTGTCCGGGCTGGACTTGATCAAGCACGGCCAGCCGGGAACGTTGTTCGCGGCGGATTTCAACAACCACTACAACAGCCCGACCCTTCCGAGCGTGTGCGGGCCGGCCGCGCCCGGGAATTGCTCGACCGCCGGGGCCGCGGGGATTTCTGGCAGCGGCAGCATCACGGACCCCACCTTTGATCCGGGTCGTCCCATCAGCTTGAACGGAGCGATTGCCGATCCTGCCACTATCATGACCGTGGGCGTGCTGAACGGAAACATACCCGCGCCGTTGATTGCCTTTGATGAAGATGACGAATTTTTCCTTAGCTTGAGCAATGTGGGCATGATCATGCGCCCGGACTTGTTCGAGGAACATACCGTGCACTTCCACGGTTACCCGAACGCATCGTCATATTATGACGGCGTCCCGGATGCGACTTGGGCGATCAACATCGGCGGCAGCGCCACCTACTACTATTTGGCGCCTGACGCCGGCACCTATTTCTGGCACTGCCACATCACGCCGCCCGAGCACCTGCAGATGGGCATGGTGGGGCAGCTCTATGTGCGTCCGCGGCAGAACCGCGTGCCGGCGGGCACCTCGCTCTACACCGCGGCCACCACTTGGTATCAACAGGATCTGCGGACTGCCTGTGTCAACACCGGCAACAGCAACGGCACCATTAGTCCGGACATTCTCTGCTCCACGCCACAACCGGCCATCAACACGGGATTTACGCACGTGGCGGGATATAAGTACGCGTACGACGACGGTGATGGTTCTACACGGTACGACATCGACGTACCCATACAAATTCACGGCTTTGATCCCAACTTCCATTTTGTAGGTATGACCTTCAACCCGGAAGGTTTTGCGGACATGAAGGACAAGTACTTCTTGCTGAACGGTCGCAGCTATCCGGACACGGTGGGCATACCGGGCTACGCCGGGGGACCAAGTACGGCAGCGGCGTCCTCTGCGGGCAGCCCCGATGCGGCTTCCAGCGCGATCGGGACCGAGGACTCCGATGGGAGAACGCGTTTTTCGCAGCCGCTTCCCACCTTGATTACGCTTGACAGCCACGGAGGACCCGGTGGGACCGGCCAGCGGGCGCTGCTGCGCATTGCGGACCTGGACGTCACCGAATATCAAACCTTGGCTTCCTTAGGAATTCCCATGCAACTCGTCGGCTTCAACGCCAAGCTGCTGCGCGACCAGGCCGGCAACAATCTGTATATCACCACGAACTCCATCACTCTGGGCGGGGGAGAGTCTTTGGATGTCATTCTCGATAGCACTGGCATTCCTCCGGGAACGTACTTCCTCTACACGCCGAACCTGGATCACCTATCGAACGACGCCGAGAACTTCGGCGGGCTGATGACCGAAGTGGTCGTCAAGTAGGAGAGAGCCGCTATGAATCGCTTGCAAGCAACAACAACGAAGAAATGGTTAGCACGGTTGGCGAGCGTGGGCACGGGAGCCGTGATCTTGGTGCTGGCTGGTGCGGCCCAGGCTGCGGTTCCGGGTGTTACCGGCACGGGAGCAGCGGGGACGTTTAATCTCGTGGCCTCGCAAGGCTACATCACGCAGCCGGACGGCGCCGCGATTTATTCCTGGGGCTACGGGTGTGCCGCGGGTTCCCGTCCGTCATTTGTCCCCTACAGTACGGGCGCCTTTTGTCCCAACATGCAAATTCCGGGACCGACGCTGGTGGTCACTGAAAATGTTCCGTTCACGGTGACGCTCACCAACAACCTGCCGGCGTCGGCGGGCAATACTTCGCTGCTGTTTCCCGGCCTACGGGTCGTGAGCGTGAGCGGAGGCGTGGCCGGCATAATGACGCAGGAAGCGACTCCCGGTGGTTCGGTCACCTACACGTTGCTCGCCACCACCGCCGGCACGCGTGGCTACATGAGCGGGACGCAATCGGACCTGCAAGTGGAGATGGGCTTGTATGGAGCGGTAGTAGTCAAGCCGGCCACTCCCCCAAGTACCTGCGTGCCGCTGGGGAGCGATGTGGCACAGCACTTGGGGGTGGGCAATCCGGGCATTGATTTCCGGCTGGCGCCCTCGGCATACGACCATGCCGCGACCTGCTATGACCGGGAATATCTCACGCAGTGGATGGAGTTGGACCCCAGGATCCACAAAGAAGCGGAAACCCAGGTACATGCGATCGCCAACTGTGCCGCGAGCAGCGCCAGTCCCTGCCCCACCCAGCTCGACGTAAAGACTGAGCCTTACCATCCCGCTTATTACCTCATCAATGGGCGCTCCATGCCGGACAACATGGACGCCTCCTACGCGCCCAATTATCCCAACCAGCCCTACAACGCCAATCCGCACATGCATCCGGGAGATCTAGTGCTGGTCCGCATTCTGGGGCAGGGGCATTGGCAGCATCCCTTTCACGAGCACGGCAACCACGTACGTATTCTGGCGCGGGACGGCAACCTGATCCTGAGCCAGACCGATGCTGCCAAGCTCGCCGGGCGCATGGAGTTCAATACCGACACCACTCCGGGGCAAGCCGAGGACGGAATCTTCTATTGGTCGGGCAAGGGACTGGGCTGGGACATTTACGGGCACACACCGCACAACGCCGGTAATCCATCCTGCGTTCCGGATGCGAACGGTTACTACACCACCGCCAGCGGCGCTTCCGCCAGCTCGGCTAACTATTACGAATGGTGCGCCGACCACAATCACCCGCTCGAGACCAATCCGGTGGGCCAAGTGGGAGGCGGCGGCCCCGCGACGCAATTCGACCCCTTAATCGCCACGAATGGCTTGTGGTACAACGGCACACCTTACCTTGGATCCGACGCGGTCATGCGCTCGCGCGGCCCAACACCCATGCCCCCCGGAAAGGCCACACAGAACCCCCTGGAAGAGTCTGGAATCGTCTTCATGTGGCACTCCCACAATGAGCGCGAGATCACCACAAACGACATTTTCCCTGGCGGCATGCTGCAAATGATGATTGTGGATCCCCCGGTCTGGTACATCGACGAGACACTGTGATGGAGAAAAGAGCCATGCGATCCAACGAAGTGAAAGCCATCTTGAAGAAGTCCGTTTTCGCCCTGCCCCTTCTCCTATTGGCAGGGACCGTCTCGCTTGGGCAGTCGGTCGCTTTGACAGCCACGCGTCAAACCACCACCCTGCCCGACGGCAACACGGTGCCCATGTGGGGATGGGTTTGCGGCGCGGTCACGGCGCCTGCGACCTGCACAGCGATGAACGGGTCCGCCCAGACTACCGTCACCGTGGGAACGGTAACGGCTACGCCTTGGCAGCCACCGCTCATCACGGTTCCTTTGGCGACGGGCGCGACCACGGGCACTCTGACCATCACTCTCGCCAACAGCCTGCCCGTCGAGACGTCCCTGACCATCATCGGTCAAATGGGCGGCGGCTTGGGAGCTGCGGTAAGAGAAAGCGGCCCCCGCACGGATGGTGCTCACCAAGGACAAACGTCTTCAACCTGGCCGATCGCCAACGGTGCGACGTTCACGCCGCCGGCCCAGGGAGCGCGCGTACGATCTTTTGTTGCTGAAGCGGCCGCCGGCACGGGAACGCAAACCTATAGCTGGGCCGCGCTCAAACCAGGAACCTACCTGATCGAGACAGGAACCTATCCTTCCATTCAAGGCCCCATGGGTCTGTATGGAATTTTGATTGTCTATACGCCCGCCGCGGCTGGCGGTACCGCGCTCGGCGCGGGTACCGCTTATGCAGGTACCGCCTCTACGGCTGCGGCGACCGGTGTAGCCTACTCCATCAGCTACGACGCCAGTGTTCCGTTGTTGTTGAGCGAAATCGATCCCGCACAAAATACGGCGGTCGAGCAGTTCCTGGAAACCTCGGCCGGATGCCCAGCGACTACACGCGGAACCGGAACGTGCACGGGCACCATCTCGACCACCGCCGCCACCGCGAAGTGGACGGTCGCCTGCGGCTCGGCCCATACCTGTTATCCCGCAGCGGTCAATTACACTCCGATGTATTTCCTGGTGAATGGCAAGTCGTTCGATAAAACGACCATGGCTTCCTCGGCGGCTCCCATCGCTGCCGCGGCTTCCACCGGAAACGTGTTGGTGCGCTTCGTCAACGCCGGATTGCGCATGCACATTCCTTCGGTCAACGGCCTGAAAATGTCCTTGATTGCGGAAGATGGCAATGTCCTGCCCGATGTGGCCATCGGCGCTTCGAAGACCCCGCCATCGCTGAACGTTAGAGTGCAAAGCGAGGTTTTCCTGCCCGCCGGCAAGGTCTACGACGCGATGGTCAGTCCTGCCAGCAACGCCACCGCCACCGCCGCTCCCACGGCGTTCACGCCAGCCAACTACCAGGTATTTGCGCGTGACCTGAGCCTTTCGACCAACGGCGCGCGCGACGGCGGCATGCAAACCATTTTGCAAGTAGCCGGTGGCGTGGCCACCACCGCGGCTGCTGCCATGGTAAATAATTCCACTTACTACTGCGCTCCGGGCGTGACCTTAACGGTATCCGATCCGGGGAAAGGCGTGGTCGGAAATGCCGTCAATGTGTACGGCGTGACCCTCACGGGTAATCCCCCCAACAACACACTGACGTCTTTCGGCGGCGGCTCGCTGACTTTGAATCCCAACGGGACCTTCGTGTATACGCAGCCCACCACTAACACGACTTGCGGAGGCAGTTTTACCTTCTACGCCAATGGAAATGTCACTCTGACAGGTTCGGCAACCATCAGCCCGTCGCCCACGCTCGCGAATAAACCGGTTGCCAACAACGATGCCTACGCCAGCAACATTTCTAGTCTCTTGCGAGTCGCTGCGCCGGGTGTCCTGACGAACGATACCGACTCGAACCATTATCCATTGTGTGCGGCTCCGGCGGGTGCCACCAGTTGTCCTGCGGGCGTACAGACGATTTCCGGAAGCGGAGCGACCATTCACTTGAAACCGGATGGGTCTTTCACCGCCACCCTGGCTACACCGCCCACAACGGGAACCACTACGACGACATTCACCTATGTCGCCGTCAACTCGGAGAAACAGGTCAGCAACTCGGCCACGGTTACGCTGACCTTCCAGGCCGGCAGTGGCTTGATCGTGAAGGTGCAGGACGCACAGACCAAGACCGCGCTCACCGATTACAAATGGATTATCGAGCAAGACCGCACATTCCACATCGATCCGGCCTGCCAGCAATATGGACCTGGCGGCAGCAAGCCGGCATACTGCCCAGCTGGAGTGCCTCCAACTCTCGGCACAAACTTTCACGCCAGTTACATGCCAGTAGTGGCGGTCGGCTGCACGGGGCCGCAGAGCTGCGAAAGAGATCAGACCGTCTATAACCCGGCAACAGGAACGCATGTACCAGCGGTTTGCGACGGCGGCGTTTGCGCTCCGGCTGGAACAGGAGCGGCCGCGTACTTGCCAAGCACATTGCCGAGTGCGGTGAACCTGCCAACCACGGATGCCAATGGCAACCCGCTGTACTACTACATCTCGATTCTGCCGGCAGATGCAGCGAACTCGTTCAACACGGGCAATGCTTCCGATCCTACGGTCGCAGGAAACTGCACCGCCGGTACAACACCGACCGGACAGTCGGTTGCTTCCACCTGCGGCCACACCATGGGAGGCGCGCCCATCGCGCCTGTCTGTACCGCTTCGGGCACGACTCAGACTTGCGTTCTGCCGGCGTCGGTGACAGTAAACGTGGAGCCCAACCCTCTGCCCACCACCACCGTCACTGTTTTCGTTTTCGAGGATGATTGGCCACTTAACGGCGAACCGGACACCGGCGGAGGTCCGGACGCTTATCCAACCCAAGAGGTAGGTCTGGGCGATTTCCAAGTCATACTCTGGGACGATGCCGGCGGCAGCGGCGATGCCACCGGGCAGATGACGTACGACATGTTTAATGAACCACTGACGAACGCCCTCCATGGATCAATAGACCCCGTCACCGGCTTGTATGCCTGCCCGATCTCTAACGCCAACGGGTCGGCGCCGCCCGTGGGCGTGATCATTGTTTGCCCGGCTACCGAGTCTGACGGCAAAACGCCTTCGCCCCTGGCGGGCCAGGCGGTGATCAAGAATCTGATGCCAGGCAGATTTGGAGTCATCGTACACCCCGGTGCCGCGCGAGAGGCTCGCGGCGAGGAATGGCTCCAGACTAACACGCTCGATGGCACCCATTTCCTGGACTCCTTTGTCAAAATGGCGGAACCGGCCTACTTCCAGGAGTATGGACCGGGTGGCTTTCACGTCTTTATGGGTATGGCCAATGCGAAAATCATCAACGCCCGATTGCCACAAATTTGTACGAAAACAACGGCAAACCCAAATCCTCCTGCTTGTCACAATACCATCAAGGGCCAAGTGGCCAACCTGCACCAAGGCCGCTCGCCAAGCGAGCGACTTTACAGTAGCGCCGTTTTCGCGCAGGGCAATGCGGGAAATTATGCCCCGCTAAACTTCACCACCTGTTATGCCGCCTTGGGTGACCCAGACGGCGCCACCTTTGCTTTGACCAAGTGCGATGAAAACGGGAACTTCGCCTTCACGGGAATTCCTGATGGCAACTGGGGGCTCGTGGTCTTCGACCAGTGGCTGGACCTAATCGTCGATGGATCGAGTAAAACGGTAAACGTGAAGGGCGGCCAGACCCTCAATTTAACGTACGCAGCCTTCACCTGGCAGGCGCACCTGTGGAATTCAACCTATATGGATTTGAACGGCAACGGCATCCGTGACGCGAACGAGCCGGGGCTGATTCAGGTTCCTACCAGGGTGCGCATGCGGAATGGCAAGTTCAACAACGCTCAGTTGACCGACATCAACGGGACGGCTAATTTCGACGAAACTTTTCCGCTGTTTAACTGGTATGTCGCGGAAACCGACAACACGCGTTTTCGCCCAACTGGCGTGCACGTCGTCAATGACGCTGGCGGACAAGTTGACGGTCCGTCGAGCGGCGGGTATACCCCCGGAAACGGGAATAGCGGTCCTTACCAGGGAGTTCTCAATTCGAAAGAGAGCTTCCCGGTTCCCACCAATCTTAGAGTGCCGGGCGCCGTGTACTGTGGCGTCGCCGCTTGTACCGACGTGAATCTTGGCAATACCCCCAATGGCGGAGGCCCAGGCGGTTCGACGGGCCGAGTGGACCCTGGGTCAATTGTCACCGAAGGCTGGCAGGGCGGCCTCAGCGAATTCGACATGGTCGACTGGGGTAAGCTGCCCTATGTCCCTGGAGAGACCGGAGGGATTCGGGGCCATGTGGTTTACGGCTCGACTCGACCTTTTGACGACCCTGGACAGCTCTTTCAAAACCTCTGGGAGCCGCTCGTTCCCGGCGTCACCATCAATCTCTATCAAGAAGGCACTGGTCCCGGCGGGACGCAGACTCTGACCCTGGTTGATACCACCACAACCAGCAGTTGGGACAATTGGGCACAGGGCTTCAATCCGACCACGGGCTTGCCCAACATGAACTGCCCCGGACAAGATCCCGCGGATCCTTTCTACAGTCACACGCTTGCGGGCACTGCCAATTACTTGTTCCCCACCACGACGTTGCCGAACAATTCGCAGTACAAGTGCTATGACGGCTATCACAACCGCAATCAGATACAACCGGCACCTTACGATGGCCTGTACCAATTCCCCAGCCCCTATTGCTTGAGCCATCCCACAGGCAGCTTCACGACCGCCTCGGGAGCCACAGGCACCTGCACACTGGTAGCTAATCCGGCCTTGCGCGCTCCCGTGCACACTGGCGCATCGCCGTACGTTCTGCCCACCGGGATGTATGTAGTCGAGGCTGTAACTCCGCCGAACTATGAAATTGTCAAAGAAGAAGACAAGAACATCCTCATCGGCGACAACTTCATCGCGCCGGTGACACAGCAATTCGGCGCCATCTCCAACATTTTCATCCTGCCCGACCAAGCCACTATCAACAACACCAACGCTTGCTACGGAACCGGCGGCGGATGCACAAATCCAACCACGGACATGGGTCGGTCGTTCAACGTGGGCGGCTTTGGGCCTGGTGGACTCATCGTGATGCCGGCGCCTTGTGTCGGCCAACTCCGCATCGTTCCCGACTTCATGAGCATTTCTCCGGAATCCGGGGAAGTGGCGCCATTTGCGGGGGCTTCTCGCCCTCTATGCGACCGCAAGGAGGTCACGCTCGAAGACCAGATGCAGGCACAAACCGACTTTTTCGTGTGGACCAAGACGCCTGCCGCCTCTCATTTCACCGGCTTCATTACCGATGACTTCTCCTCCGAATTCGACCCAGCGGCTCCGGCCTACGGCGAGAAGTTTGCCGTGCCCAATTCCCCCGTATCCATTAAAGATTACAACGGGGTGGAGATTTCCCGCGTGTACTCCGATCAGTGGGGGATCTTCAATGGATTGGTGTACTCGACCTGGGAGGTCAATCCACCGAACCCGACCGGCTATGCGCCGGGGATGATGATCACCTGCATGAACGATCCGGGTCCGGTTCCGGGCCCAACGCCAGGCAGTCTGATCACCGATCCTTACTTCAACCCGAATTACAGCAACTTCTGCTACGAGAACCCGTTCATGCCCGCCGATACCGACTACCTGGACACTCCGGTGATTCCCACGGCGGCTTTTGCCGAAGGCTACAATCCGCCGGATTGCAACTACCCGGACGGCACTCCTGCAGTCCTGCGAGTGGACGGCGATGGCCCGGGACCTTGGGTAAGCGCAATCGGCCATAAGATCACGATTACCTCCCTTGGCAACCAAGTCGTGTCTAACAACGCGTATTCCGGTCCCGCCGCAAGCACCTTCCCGTACAACCAGAAGTTCATCACCCGCCACTACGGCTTTGGGACCGCCCAGGGCACCGTCACCATCGCTGGCAAAAACATGGGCATCGTGAGTTGGAGCGACACCACTATCGTAGCCAACGTATCCGGTGCTATCCCCGCTTGCACCCGGCAGCAGGTGGGCTCCGCCGGCGCGCAGTGCGGGGAATTGATGGTCACGACCGCCACGGGCCAATCTTCGGTCGACGCGGTCACGGTTACCGTTGGCGGCAAAGCTCCCACTTATGTGAACGGGGAAAATCCCAGCAACACTGCCATCCAGTCTGCGATTGATGCGGCTAGCCCAGGCGACCTGATCATCGTCAACAGCTCGTTTGCGCCAAGCTCGACAGCTCCTGCCGGAACATCGTGTACTGGCGTCACCGTGGCCACCGCCACGTGCGTCCCCATAGCGGCAACTTATAACGAAATGTTGCAAATGTGGAAGCCCGTGCGGCTACAAGGCGTTGGCGCGCCGTCGGTCGTCATTAACGCCAACGCGCACCCGGCAGGCAAGTTGCTCCAGCCGTGGAGGCAGCGCGTGAACTGCTTGTTCGGATTGGCTCTGGACGGCGGCTACATCACCAGCACGCATCGGTACGATCCCTCCGGTGCGTTCTCCTGCACTTCGGCGATGCAGAGCAAGGTCGACCCGATCCCCCTCGAGCCTATTGTTGGCTGGGACACCAGCCTCAATGGCAATATCGCAGAGCTTTTGCAGGAGCCCACCCTGATGGGCGCCTACGAAGGCGCGGCGATTACCGTTCTGGCCAAAGGCTTGGAGAACAACAATACTGCCAACTGCAGCACCACGACCGAGACGGTGACAGGCTGTATCCCGCTCAACAGCAGTACCGGTGCAGTCGCCAACAATGGGTTCAACAATGGTTTGGGCGACTGCGACACCGCGTCCCAATTCTACGTCTCCAACTTCCTGTGCAACCCATCGCGGATCGATGGTTTGAGCATTACCAATAGTTCCCAGGGGGGCGGTGGCATCTTCGTACACGGTTGGGGCCATTATCTGGAAATCGCCAACAACCGCGTGTTCAACAATGGCGGCACACTGGGCGGCGGGATCATCGTCGGCCAAGCCGAGTCTCCACCGCCGACCTACGATGTGACCGGTCTCACGCAGTTGCCGTTCTTGTTCAACCACGATGTCTACGTGCATCACAACGCAGTCACAGGAAATACCGCCTACGGGGACGAATTGAACTCCAGTTCGCCCGCGTCGGCAGGAGGGGTAGTATTCTGCGATGGCTCCGATTACTACCAATTCCAATTCAACTGGATATGCGGCAACCTGAGCACGAGCGACGGCGGTGGCGTCGCCCACATCGGGTTCATCTATAACGGCAACATCTCGAACAACTGGATTGTCTTCAACCAAAGCTCGAACCCCACACTCCCGACCCACGGCGGCGGCTTGGTGGTCATGGGCTTGGGCCCAGATGGAACTGTTTGCGAGGGCGCGGTGACCGATACCGAGTGTCCCCCGGCCCTTTCTGACGGCGCTGGCCCCAACACGGTGATTGACCGCAATGTGATTATGGGCAACACCGCCGAAAGCGGCAGCGGCGGCGGTATCCGGTTACAACACATCAACGGAACGGAAGTGCAACGCAACCCCAACAACTCGGCGGCCTGGTATCAGGTCACCGTAAGCAACAATGTGATCGTTAACAACGTGGCCGGCTGGACCGGTGGTGGCGTGTCGCTCCATAACGCCGTGAGGGTCAACTTCAGCAACAACACGGTCACTTCGAACGACACGACTTCGTCTGCCGGAGTGCTTTGGGACACCGCCGGAGCTTCATTTGCGACCGTGCCCCCGCCGGGCTGCGACCCGAATTCAGCGGCTAGCGCAACGAACAACTGCTCAAACACCGTCATCACGCAATCGAATTTCCTGCCCGCGGGCTTGGAAACCGAAGCGCACGACGCCAACTTGCTGGCCGCGTTCACGGTTCCGACCGTCAACTGCGGCCCCGGTCATTCGAATTGCACAAAGTTCTCGAATCCAGCGTTGGACCATAACATCTTTTGGCAGAACCGGGCATTCCGCATTACCACCGGTACCGTGCCAACGACACCCGGTCTGCAGTCCACCGTCCAACTGGTTCCGTCCCTCACGCAAACCACCAGCGGGTCTTGTCCGAGTGGCGCGAACTACTGGGACATCGGAGTTTACGGCGATACCGGCCCAACCAACCATGGCTCGGGCTTCACATTAACGCCCACGAATTCGATTCTTAGCACCGGCGGTTACAGCGGACAAGGGAACAATTCGAACAACCCGGGCTTTACCGCGCAATATTGCAATGGTTCTCGCGTGCCACCGGAGATTGCCTCACAGCTTTGCACGGGCACAGGCAATGCCGCCAATGCTCCCGGATGCATCCAACCGGGTACGGTTGGCGTATCGATGACCGTGCCCGCTGGCGTTCCCGATATCAACCAGTATTATCCAGCGTTCACGCTGGCACCCGCTGCGACGGTAGACGAAGGAAACAACTGGATCAACATGTTCTACGGACCGCTTTCCTTATCGAACCCTACGCGCTACACGGCTGCGGGCACAACGTTGGCCCCGCTGGGCAACTACAACCATGGCGCTGGCGGCGGAACAGGCGCTCCCTCGTATTCGCCGAATCCGTAATCGGGACGGCGAGAAGGAGGTTCCAGTGAAAGTAATGTTTGGTGCTCTGTCACCCCGCCAACGGATGCTGCTCGCGGGATTTCTCGCGAGCAGTATCCTCTATTTCTACGCAGCAGTTGGCCTCCAGGCCCAAAATGCGCCGACTCCTAGCGCGGCGCCGACAGCTACCGGGCTTGCGCTCACTGCGCGTACGGTGAGAAGCGAGCGTGCGGCCATGATGTACCGGCGGCTGTGGGGCATCGAGGACATCACACTCCGGTCTGCGGCCTCAGGCAGTGTGATCCGTTTTAGCTACCGCGTGGTGGATGCCAGCAAGGCCCAGATTTTGAATGACAAGAAGCAGAACCCGTATTTGCGCGTGGAGAAGAACGGAGAAAGGCTCGAAGTGCCGAACACCGAGAAAGTAGGGCAACTGCGTCAAACGGCGACCTCGGAAAACGGACGCGAATACTGGATGGCTTTTGGAAACCGAAATCACATGGTTCAGCCTGGAGATCGAGTCGAAGTTGTGATCGGACCGTTTCATGCCAGCGGTCTTGTGGTCGAGCCGCCCCAATCGTCAGCGGTATCCCGCGAACCTTGATCCTGTGCGAGCAGGAGATGAGCAGCACGGCGAGGACCGACAGGGATAACGCAAGAAGTGCGTGGTCGTCAGCTTGTGCCGCTTCGCATGGCGATTCGGCGAGTGGTTGGCGCAATGCCTTGCCCACCGGCAAATCGCAGCATTCCTGCCAGGACTAACGCACTTTGCGCGCCGAAGGTGGAGTCTCGTTTTTCCTTTTTCGTGAAGATGCCGTCACCGTGAAACAGAAATGCGACACGGGGTCTCCGTCTCGCCCCCAGTGCGAATCGCGTTTGAAACCGTGAGGAAATGCCATGGTTCTTTTCGAAGCTCCCCACTTTAGAAGCCTCTTTCACCTGAATTCCAAAGTAAAAGTACTCACTACATCAGTTTTCCGCTTTCAGGAGCTTGCGATCGATAGTCTTAAAGATGGCCTCCTGTTTCTTACTGAGGGTAACCACGCGGGAGATTTGGAAACCGTGCTTAGCGTCTCGTAGGTAGACCTTGTACATGGGTGTGCAGTTCATCCAGCGTCTGTTGCGGAGAGAGAGCGAGGGGGCGGAGGCGGAATTTGAGGAGCGATAGGAGGAGGTAAGCCAGATAGCAGATAAAAACGTGGGCGGTGACGCGCTGCGCCAGCCAGTGTCGGATGGGTTGCAGTTTGACCACACCTTTGAGG
>QHYJ01000051.1 GCA_003223255.1 Acidobacteriota bacterium
GGCTGGGAATAAGTGTGACTGCGGTACGCCGCTTGATTCACAGTAAGGCGATTCCGGCCACACAAGTGGTACCAGGGGCCCCGTGGCAGATTCCAGCCGCGGCTGTGGAATCTCCCGAGGCCCTGCAAGCTGCAATGCATATCAAGAACCATCATCGTCCGAGGCCTCAGTCCCACGACGAAGGCACGCTCGAGTTGACAGGATTCGAGCTGCTGGAGGAAGAAGGGATCCCGAAACTAAAAACTTAGGAAAAATCGCAAACACTCCGTTCCGGACACACTGCCCGCGAACTGGACTTATGATTTTGAAGTCCCAATATTCCCAACAAGTTAGCGAGGTGAAGTACAATGTCACAAGATCGTTCGGGCACCAAGCAACATGGTATTTGCTGCTGTATACGACGTTGTTATCGGATTTGTATCTTATAGCATCATAAAGGGGTTATAGCTCTTCGCTTTTCTTTCGTCAATAGTTTTATAGAAGCCTTATTATCCCCCTGCCGGAAGGCAAGGGGCTTTACGGCTCCCCTCGGTAAGTCTGCTGGAGATGCTTCAGTGCGCGGCGCTGGGATCGCCTGTGGGTGGCGGGGCGTGATCTTCTTTCGCAGGCGGGCCGAGCAGCTCGGTGAGGATCGGCTTCAACACATCGGCCCACACCTGGTAACCCTTCAGCGCGGGATGCAGTTTGTCGGCGTTCATCATCCCGTCGAAGAGCTTTCCGTCGCGATCCGCCAATTTGTCATTGATGTTCAAATAGCGAATCTTCTTGCCGTCGGACAGCTTGGACAGGTTCTCATTAATCCTTTCGATGATCGGCAAGACCGCTGGGTCGTCGTTTCGCGGGAAAATGGCCATCAGGATAATGGTGGCGTCGGGCGCTTTGGCTTGCAGGACTCTTAGGATCGCTTGGAGCCCGCCGGTAACCTCCGCGACTTTGGCATCGGCCCCGGTTGCGGGAACATGGTTGCCGACGTTATTCGTGCCGGCGAGTAACACGATAACTTTCGGATTTACGCCATCGAATTCGCCGTTCTCGAGCCGCCACAGAATATTTTCGGTTTTGTCGGCGCCCCAGCCGAAGTCGGCGGCATTCCATCCGAAGAAGTTCTGTTTCCAATTGGCCAGCAGTTCCGGATAGTCGGTCGCACCCCATCGCCGGGTGATGGAGTCGCCCTCAAAATAAATGACGATATGATCCTTTCTCGCTTTTTCGAGCAACTGCTCGTGAGCGATTAACGAATTTGGGTCGGTCCGAGGAGCGGGTTGATCCGCAGGAGGCGGCGCGACCTGCTGCGCGGCCACGGGCAAAAACGTGGGCTTGTGATGGAGGAACTTGTCCGCCCAGACGATGAAGTACTTCCAGTTGGGACCGTCGGTGTGCCCGCCATCGTGCTGGCGCCAGGCGAGTTCGCCATCGAGCAGACCAAGTTTCACGGGAGGCATTTTTGCCGTGCGATAGTCGTCGGGGACGCCGAGGTCTTTCGCTCCGAGGAGCTGGAACACCGGGCCGGCCGCCACCGTCGCCATGAAGCTGCCTTGCTGATCGAGCCATTTGGCGTCGCCCTTTTCCGGCACGCCGTAGCTGATAAAGGTCAAGCGCGGCGCGCACAAGGCAATGAGTTCATGCGCGTCCACCGGCAGGTCGCCGGCGTTTTTGCTGCCGAATGTTGCCCCTGCGGCGCCGTACTTCAGAAAGGTGCCGGCCATCCAGTGATATCCGCCCGAACCGGTGAGGTTCTCGACAGCTTCGCCGAAGTTGCGGCGATGCAGTTTGGCGCCGCCTTCGCCGGAAGAGCCGACGAGGACCAGAGCGAAGCGCGTGTCGAAAGCCATGGCCACGAGCGCCGCTTTGCCGTTGCGCGAGACGCCTTCGATGCCGACATGCTTCGCGTCGATCGCTTTATCGATTTCCAGATAATCGAGTCCGCGCGATGCGCCCCAAGCCCACGCCCGCAGCGTGCCCCAATCATCGGGCTTGCGAGGTTGCCCTTTGTTGACCAGGCCAATGATGCCTCGCGTCAAGCCCGCGCCATTGTCGGCCTGAATGCTCGCGGGATTGACGTAGGCGTAGCCCCAGCCGTCGGTGATGAGTTGTTCCGTTGCTGGCGGATCGCTGCCCGGAGATCCGGGCGCGCCGGGAATGACGAACGGCAGAGGCGCGGCTCCGGCGCGCGCAAAATCGCCGCGGCCAAACATCATCATCACGGGAACGGGAGCGGCGGCATCAGCGGGCCGCACCAGGAGCATTTGGATGTCAACATTGATAAGTGGGTAAGAGGCATTGTTCACGTGGCCCACGAGCTGCTGCTTGATGACCGGGCGGGAAGCAACCACGGCGTTTTCTGTGTTGGTGACGGTCCAAGTCACCTTCGGCACGTCTGTCGGAATCCGGCCGACCACTTCGCTTTCGAAATCCTCCACGATTTCGGGGCGTCGCTGTTTCCACCACATTTCCGCGCTCGTGACCTTCTTGCCGTTTTTCAAAGTGAGGGCATCGGGCAGGTCGAGGAAGGGATTCGCTTTGGACTCGTCGTAGTTCGCGTGATTTGGCGCGCTTTCGTTTCCGCCCGGGCCGGGGCGAAGGGCCTTGATGCCGAGCTGGTCCATCATGTTTTGGTGGTCTTCCTCTGTGGTCCAATTCATCGGGGGAGGGAAGCCCACGGGATTCGCGGCTTGGACCGGGGCCGGCGCGGGCGACGAGGATTGCTGAGCAAAGAGATCGCTAGCCGCTAGAGCAGCCAGCAGCACGAGCGTGAACTGCGCCCAGGAGGCCAAAAGCAGTCGGGTGCGAAGAATCATAGCGCCACCGAGAATAAAGAGGTTCTTGTAAACCGGCAAGTGCGCGGCGAGATTTAGGCTGTTCGTTTGCGGCGCGAAGCAACCCAAATCGGCAGTGTGATCATGACCACGAGGAGCGCAGTGAGCGCGATGTGTGACGCAATCCGGCGCGACGGTACAAGCCAAGCTTGATTCCATTGGTAGAGATCTTCCGCCGTGGAAGACATCGAGCCGGAACAAAAACCGTGAATTCGATCCAAGTACGGGCCGAACGTGTACCGCGGACCTGCGTGGCGGAGGTAGCCGGTGGCACCGCCTGGTTGGGGGAGATCGTTGCGGTCCATGCCGGAGTCCCTCCTGTCGAGCGCATCGAGGATACGTTGATGGAGTAGGGTGTCGAAAGGCACGCCGGTGACGTGTTCCAGGATGAGGCCCAGCAAGTTGCAGCCGCAATTGCTGTACTCCCACCTGGTGCTGGGCTGGGAGGTGACGGGTGGCTGGCAGAATTTCTCAGCAAACTCTTGATGCTCGTAGCGGTGGGTGGCTTCGGGTGTCGCTGAAAACTCCGGCGAATCGAAGTCGAGAGGCAGGCCGGAGGTGTGATGGAGCAACTGCTCAATGGTCATGCGGGTCCCCGTGTCCTTGCGGTACCAGGGGAGATAGTCTGAGACCCTGCCCTGAAGGAGGATTTTGCCTTCGGCGGCTTGCTGGAGGACGAGCAGGGCAGTGAACTGCTTGGTGATCGAGGCGATGCCGAAGCGGGTGCGCGGCGTGTTGGGCGTGTGCGACTCTATGTTGGCATAGCCTACGCTCCTGGCATATGACTTTACCCCGGTCGGCCACGAGAATCGCGCCATTGAAGTAGCCGAGTTTCTGATAGTGCAAAACGACCTTGTCGGTCCGCTGGGTCTTGTCGAAGGGCGGCGTTTGCCCCGCGAGCGGGCTTGTGGCGCCCAGAAAAAACAGGGTCACGAGGACGGCGAACTTGCCGGACATACCGGAGAACCTACGAACCCGCCGCCCAAAATGCAAATTCGCGGGCCCGCAGGAGCGTTGCCATCCACAAATGGCAGCCAAAATGGCGGAAGACAAATTGGCTCTTGTGGCAGGCCAATTTCTGCTAATATTGGCTCCAGGTGCGAGCCAATGCTGCCACTTCATCTCCAGCCGCAAAGCCATGTCCCTCTGTACGTGCAACTTCGCGATCAATTACGCGCCCTGGTGCATGCCGGTGATTTGCGTCCGGGCGACCGCATTCCGGCAAGCCGCGAACTCGCGACCATGCTGGGCGTGCACCGCACGACGGTGGCGAATGCGTACGCCGAATTAGAATCAGAAGGGTTGATTCAAGGACACGTGGGCCGCGGCACGTTTATCAAGGGCAATGGCAACGGTTTGAAAATCACGCCGCCCGCTCCGCCGGTGCTGAGCGGCAGCGGAGGCATTCGCTGGGAACTGCTGTTTGCCGATGAACGCGGCGAGGAAGTGCTGAGCCGGCTGACCGCTGGCGTGCCAGATCATGCTTTGTCTTTCGTAATGGCGTGCCCGGCGCCGGAGTTTTTCCCTGTCGACGAGCTGCAAATCTGCGTGAACGCGGTGCTCCGCCGCGAAGGCACGGAAGTCTTGACCTTGGGTCCTTCGGATGGCTATCCTCCGTTAAAAGCGGCTTTGCTCGAGTTGCTGCATCACGAGGGAATCGCGGCAAAAGATGAAAACCTGCTCATTACCGACGGCTGCCAGCAATCCTTTGATTTAATCAGCAAGGCGTTCGTCCGGCCGGGCGATTCGGTGATCATGGAGAACCCGACGTATCCTGGCGCGTTGGCGATTTTTCACGGTGCGCGGGCGCGTTGCTTGAGCGTTCCGATGCGCACGCACGCGGAGCCCGGGACGCCGCTGGGGCTTGACTTGGAGGCTTTGGAAGCAACGCTGGCGGCGAATCGCGTGAAGCTGATTACGCTGACTCCCGACTTTCACAATCCTACGGGCGTGTCGATGCCGCTGGCATCGCGCCGTAAATTGCTGGAATTGGCCGGCCGGTATCAGGTGCCGGTCGTGGAAGATCATATTTATGCGCGGCTGCATGCGCGCGACGAGCGCATCCCGTCTCTAAGGCAACTGGACCGTTCGAACCTGGTGATTCACATCGACAGCTTCGCGAAAGTGGCGTTTCCAGGATTGCGCGTAGGGTGGGTCGTTGCGCCACCGCAGGCGATCGAGCGGTTGCGCATCGTGAAACAGACCACGGATCTGCACACCGACCAATTGGCGCAAGCAACGCTTGCCGAATTTTTGCGGCGCGGGCTTTTCAGCAAGCACTTGGCGAAGATGCGCAAGGTTTATGCCTCGCGGCTGGCGGCGGTGGACGAAGCTTTGCGAAAGCACATGCCGGAGGGTACGCGCTGGATGCGGCCGGAAGGCGGAATGTGTATGTGGCTGGAGCTGCCGCCGGGATTCGATGCGAGCGAATTGTTGATTCACGTGAAAGAACGCGGCGTACTGTTTGCGCCGGGACGCTACTTCTACGTGCAAAATCCGCTTCCGAACACGCTGCGGCTGGGATTTGCCAGCCTGGACGAAAAACAGATTGCGCGCGGCGTGGCCACTTTGGCGGAAATGCTAAAAGTGGAGATGCGCAAACGGCAGCGCGGCGCGCGGAGAGCGGAACGCAGCCGCGTGGCGCTGGTGTGAGAGGAAGGTTTTTACTGGTTAGTCCTAAGTCATAAGTAAAGAAAGAGTTCGAGAGACAAGACTGATAGACGGGAGCGAAGCGATAGCCAGTGGCGGAACTCCTCGCGGTCACAATCTCGAATTGCTCTACTTAAAACTAACAACTAAGAACGAAAGCCTTCTTGCAGGGTTGAGGATGGAAGAATTGGCTGACATCGTCCGGCTGGAGCCGAATCCCACGAACCCATGCTTTGGCTGCGGCGGCAACAATGCCAGCGGGATGAAGCTGACGTTCGAACAGGACAACGTGAGCCGCAGGATCGTGGGACGGTTCGTGCTGGGCGAACGGTATCAGGGCGGCGGAGGATTTGCGCACGGCGGAATCATTGCGCTGCTGTTGGATGAAGCCATGGGGAAAGTTTGCCGGTTTCGCGAAGTTCGCGCCGTGACCGCGGAATTGAGTGTGGAATACTTGAAGCCGGTGGCCGTGGATAAAGAGATTGTGGTCGAAGGACGCGAGACGGAGATGAACGGAAGAAACTTGTTTCTGGCAGGTGAGATTCGCAACGGCAACGGAGAAGTCTTGGCGCGCGCCAAAGGGCGATTCGTGGTGATTTCGCCGCGATAAAGCCGGTCAAAGGATTGAGACGTTCAAAAAGTTTCAAGAGGGAGAGGAGAAGAAAAATGGAAGTAAAGAAACCAAATGGCCATGGCAATGGCAGCAAAGGCTCGAATGAGTGGCGTGTGAAAGTCGGCCTTGCGGAGATGCTCAAAGGCGGCGTGATCATGGACGTCACGAACGCGGAGCAAGCCAAAATTGCCGAGAACGCCGGAGCATGCGCCGTGATGGCGCTGGAGCGCGTGCCGTCGGACATCCGCAAAGAGGGCGGCGTGGCGCGCATGGCATCGATCAAAGTCATTCGCGAAATTATGAACACGGTAACCATCCCCGTGATGGCCAAAGTACGCATCGGCCATTTTGCCGAAGCGGATGTTTTGCAGGCATTGGAAGTGGACTTCATTGACGAGAGCGAAGTGCTGACCCCCGCCGATGAAGAAAACCACATTTGGAAGCACGATTACCGCGTGCCGTTTGTTTGCGGCGCGCGCAACCTGGGCGAAGCCCTGCGGCGCATTGGGGAAGGCGCGGCCATGATTCGCACGAAGGGCGAAGCGGGCTCGGGCAACGTCGTGGAAGCCGTGCGGCACATGCGCGCGATCGTGAGCCAGATGAAAAAGCTGACCACTATGCGCGACGATGAGTTGATGCACGAAGCGAAGGAACTCGGCGCGCCCCTGGAACTGGTGCGGCAAATCGCCAAGACGGGGAAGTTGCCGGTGCCGAATTTCTCAGCCGGTGGAATCGCCACGCCCGCGGACGCGGCACTGGTGCGGAGGCTAGGCGCGGAGGCGGTGTTCGTCGGATCGGGAATTTTCAAGTCCAGCGATCCCGAAGCGCGCGCGAAAGCAGTTGTGAAAGCCGCCACGCACTTTGCAGATCCCAAGGCGGTGCTGGAAGCGCACGAAGAGTTGGGCGAAGCCATGCGCGGCTTGGACGTGCGGCAACTCGAAGAAAAGGATTTGCTCGCGACTCGCGGCTGGTGAGGCAGCAAAAAGGATTCAGTTTTAAGTCGTACGTTCTAAGTTAAAACCAATGCATGGATCAACCATTTCCGAATGTTTGCCTGGCGTACTTAAAACTTACGACTTATGGCCCAAGCGCGAAGCGGGCGCACTCACGCTATAAGCAAGGCGAAACCGGAGCGGGAAGTGAAGATTGGAATTTTGGCGGTGCAGGGAGATTTCGAGGCGCACGCCGCCATGCTGCAGCAACTCGGCGCGCAAACGGCCGAAGTGCGCACTCCTGCGGATTTGGACGGTTGCGATGGCTTGATTCTTCCGGGCGGCGAAAGCACGACGCAACTCAAGTTTTTGCTGGAAGAAGGACTCGCCGACAAGATCGTGAAATTCGCGGAGCGCGGCGGAGCAATTTTCGGAACTTGTGCTGGAGCGATCCTCCTCGCCAAAGACGTGCAACACCCGAGACAAGATTCGCTGAACCTCATGGACATGACCGTGGTACGAAATGCCTATGGGCGGCAGATTGCCAGCGACGTCGTACGCGGGCCCACGGTACTCAAAAAAGAGCCGCTCGAAATGGTCTTCATTCGCGGCCCAGTGATTGAACGCGCCGGGCCCGGCGTGAAAGTCCTCGCGGAATATGCGGGCAAGCCCGCGCTGGTGCAGCGCGAAAACATCCTGGCCGCTACGTTCCACCCGGAATTGACGGACGACACCACGGTGCACGAGCATTTTCTGCGCCTCGCCGGGTCACACAGGAAGCGAACGAACGGCGGCAAGTCCTCCACGTGAAAAAAGAGAAGAGCCCGGCACAGAGTGCCTCCCGCTCTCATCGTACTCGCGTACTGTTTGTGTGCGTTGGGAACGCTTGCCGGAGCCCGATGGCGGAAGCCATTGCCCAGTATGACGCCGCGGATGTGATTGAGCCTTCCAGCGCGGGGTTGTATCCTCTCGGATATATCGCCGACCTGACAAAGCAAACGCTGATAAAGAATGGCTATTCGGCGAGTGGGTTGAGCTCCGATGTCCTCACGAAAGAAGCGGTGGAAGCAGCGGACCTCATCATCAACATGACCGGGAAGCCGGGCGAACACATTCTTCGCGGTCAAGAAAATGTGGAAGATTGGCTGGTGGAGGATCCCTACGGCGAAGATCCAGAAACGTACCAGCGCGTGTTCAAAGGAATCCAGCGGCGCGTAAGTCGGCTCGCGCTGAGTCTCCGGGAAAAGCGGCAGAGCCAGGAGGCAGCAACATAGGAGCGGCGTTGCGGCGAGAAAAAACCAGCGTATCGCAAGAAGACTACCTGAAAGCGATCTGGGAGATGCTGGAGGAGAACCAGACGCCGATCAGCGCGCGGCTTGCGGAGGAACTGCAGGTGACGCCGCCGGCGGTGACCGCAGCCCTCAAGCGCATGACGCGCGACGGGCACGTGCGCGTGGACCGCAACGGGCAGATTGCCCTGACGCAGAAAGGCAGAAAATTTGCCGAATATCTTGCCATGCGCCACCAGCTCGCAGAGTTGCTGCTGACGGATGTGATCGGGCTTTCCTGGGCCAAAGCCCACGATGAAGCGGAACGGTTGGAGCATGCGATATCGCCGGAAGTGGAAGCCTTGCTGATCAAGCGCTTCGGCGACAAGAAGAGCTGCCCGCACGGCGTTCCTATGCGCGGGGGAGTCGCGATGCTGCGAAAACAAGGCGCCGTGCTGCTGGCGGATTTGCGCGCGAAAGACTCCGGCGAAATTCTTTGTGTGTACGAAAAGGATGCGCAATTCCTTGAATTCCTGGAAGGATTGCACCTGCGGCCCGCTACGACCGTGAACGTGCTGAAGCGCGAATACGATGAAACCATGACGCTGCGCGTGGACGGCAAGAGGATCCACCTTGGCAAACCCGCCACCACCCGCATCTGGGTAAGGAAGCTCGCCTAGCTTAATTTGACTTACGGGACGCGCGCAAAAACAGACGCGGAAATTAGCCGTCCTGCAGCGTCTTCCAGCGCCAGCTCACCTGCAGTGATCGTTATCCCCGATTCTCCGAGCATCCGTCTCAAGTGAGAACGCAATCCTTCAGCTTCTCGCTCCATTCGTTCGTGCGTCAACACCGTCGCGTAGACATTCAGCAAAACAAACACGCGGCGCTCGCTCAAAATCTTTCCCGAGGCCTCCAGCAATTCCGGAAGGGAATCCTCCAGCTTCCAAATCTCGCCATCCGGGCCGCGCCCGAACCGCGGCGGATCGAGCACCATCGCGTTGTATTGATTCCCGCGTCGTGCCTCCCGCCTCACGAACGTCAGCGCGTCTTCCACAATCCACCGGATCGTCCGCGTGCGAAGGCCTGACAAACTCTGATTCTCACGCGCCCACGCCACCGCTTTCCGGGAGGCGTCCACATGCGTCACCTCCGCCCCAGCTCCTGCCGCGGCCAGCGTAGCCAGGCCCGTATGCCCGAACAGGCAAAGCAGCTTTACCGGCCCAGCCGCGAGCTTCGTCCCTTCGTTGATCCAATCCCAATGACACGCCTGATCCGGAAACACCCCCACGTGGCCGGACGGCGCAGGCAGCACCCAGAATTTCAAGTTCTTTCGCTGCATCATCCAGCGTTTCGGGATGGGCTTGCGAAATTTCCACTCACCTTGCTGTCCCCGGCTTCTTTTCACAAACTCGCCGTGCGCCGCTTCCCACTTCAGTGCCGGGAGCGCTGGCTGCCACTTCGCCTGCGGCTCAGAGCGAATCAAAATGAATTCCCCGAAGCGCTCCAACTTCTTTCCATCCCCGCTGTCGAGCAACTCATAGTCCGTCCACTGCGGCGTGAGTGTTTCCATGTCGTGCGTTATTTGCGTTCGTCGAGGAGGGCTTGCAGGCGAGCATAGCCGGCGCGGCTGACGGGGAGCCGCGCGCCGTCGCTAAGGATCGCCAGGCGGCTGTCTTTGCCATAGGGCTCGATGCGCACGACTCGTTCGAGATTCACGATGCAGGAACGGTGGATGCGCACGAAGCACTTCGGATCGAGACAGGCCTCGAGGCTGGCGATGGTCTGCTGCTTGAGATGCTTCTTTCCCCGGCTGGCGAGAGCCACGTAGTCGTCCTGGGCCTCGACATAATCGAGCTTAGCGATCGGAATGAGCGTGACGCGCGTGCCGTCTTTGACTACCACGCGTTCGAGAAATTGCTGCGGAGGGCGCGCGGCGTCGGCAAGCTTTTGCACCGAAGGCATTTTTCCGCCAAGTCTGCGTTTCGCGTGTTCCAGAGCTTCCTCGAAGCGCCGCTTGCCGATGGGCTTCAGTAAATAATCGACCGCGTGCACCTCAAACGCGCGCATGGCGTATTGGTCATAAGCGGTCGTAAAGATGGCGCAGACGTCCTCCCCAATCAGCTCCAGAACATCAAACCCGGTGAGTTTGGGCATCTGCACATCGAGAAAAATCAAATCAGGCTTGTGTTCGGTGAACGCCTTGACCGCTTCGAAGCCGTTCGTGCATTCCGCCAGGATTTCCATTTCAGGATGCGAAGCGATAAGTTCGCGGACAACGTGCCGCGCGAGTTCCTCATCGTCCACAATGAACGCACCGATTTTCTTTTGCGAAGCGCTCACTGGCGAGCCTCTCCGGTTTCCGCGGGCATGGACAGCTCCACACCAAAGCGATTTGCCCGTGGGTCCACATTCATGTTGGCATAGGTTCCGTAGCGGCATTCCAAGCGCAGGCGTACGTTGGCGAGACCCATGCCGTTGCGGCGAACTGGAGTGCACTCGGGGTCAAATGTGTTTTCGATGTACAGGGAAAGTCGGCCATCGTGACATTGTGAAGAGAGCCGTATCACGCCACCTTCAGGAAGATTGGCGATCCCGTGCACCACTGCGTTTTCGACCAAAGGCTGCAGGACCAACGGCGGAACCAGCAGTGCTCTGGATTCCTCTTGAATGGCTTCCTCCACCTGCAGGCGCGCGCCAAAGCGCACTTTTTCAATGGCCAGAAAACGCTCCAGCAGCGCGAGCTCTTCGGAAAGCGGAATCGCACTTTTTTCTCCCAGCCCGAGGGTCATGCGTAGAAATTCAGAAAGCAGGATGCACATGTCGCGGGCCTTGGCAGGATCGATGCTCGTAAGCGCGCTGATGGAATTGAGGCTGTTGAAAAGAAAGTGGGGATTGACCTGCGCCTTCAGGGCTTTTAATTCCGCGTCGCGAGCAAGGACACGGGCTTCGCTGGCTTGCGTTTCCGCGCGGCGTGATTCTTCCATGGCGATCAGCACGTAGTGAAAAGCAACGGAAAGCAGGTAGATCAGGATGGCGATGGTATTGATGGCGTTTACTTGCGGACCGAATAGAGTTTTGATGGTGTCGAATTGTTTGGGGCTGAGAAAGAAGTAAGAAAGCAAAGCGCCAACCTGGGTCCAGATAAAGCTGATGAACACTGCCGCGATCAAGTGCGTCAAGAGCAGGCGGAGGAAGCTGACTCTGCCCAGGGGAGTGGCGCGACAGGGGTACCAGGCGAAAAGACAAAGGAAAGCGTAAAACAGGAACACCGGCACGGCGATTGCGCTGGCTTGCCACCAGCGGAGGCCTCCTCGAGTCGCGAGCACGTAAACGGACGTGGCAATGAGCGGAACCCAAGCGAGCAGGTAGAGGCTGAAGCGGCTGCGCGTGAACAGTGGATGCATTGGACGAGTTTAGTTTTTGATTTTGAGTCCGCCAAAAATGACCGCGCCGGTGATGACCAGCGTTTTGAGATTGGAATTCGTGGGATCGGCCACGCGGGCGGTTCGCGTTTTGTCCTCAATGCCGCCGAAGATCGGCGCCCCGCGGAAGGCCACCTGCCACGTCGGAGGGATGCGCATGTCCACGCCACCGAAAATGGTGGTGATCGCCAGAGTGGTCTCGTTTGCCTGCATGTTGGCCTCGGTGAGATCGAGTTCGACGCCGCCAAAAATGGCGGCGTTGAGGGTGGTGCGCGGATCACCTTCCCTCGAGCTGGACAGAATGGGCTTATTGCCCCACTCCAGTGAACCCCACAGGACGAGAAGGCCGAGGCCGATGAGAATCATGGGCCAAAACTGCGCCCAGCCAAAGTGAGTAATGCCCAGTTGATTGAGCTGAAAAACGATTCCCGCAAGCATCAAGAGAGTTCCCCAGGGACGGTGACGATAGAGGAAGTTCAGAACCCCGGCAAGGATCACGAGCATGGGCCAGAAGCGCCAGAGGTAGCTGATGGAAATGATTCCCAGGTTATCGAGCAGGAACGCGAGGCCAATCAAGACGAGGATCCCGCCCGCAACGATGCCGCCACGGCCACGCCCGCGCAGGTCTATCCCGATCACCATGGGACGCCGGCGGGTGCCCTGCTTTTCGTCCCTCCAATTCGCGCTGTCATGAATGTTTCGATGAATCTGATCGTGAATGGAGTCGCGAAGATTGTCGCTGAATTTCTTAGGGTCGAAATTGTGTTCGTCGCTCACACAGCGCTCCTGTAGTTCCCGCACCACAGCGTTTGTTCCTCAAGATTCATTTTCGTACTCCCCTGCTGGAAAAGCCCGAGCCAGCCTCGGACTCGCGTAACGTTTGCTGATCGCGTTTTGCAAGAGTGCAGCCCCGATAATAACCAGAATCAGGGGCCAGAGGGATACCAATATCGCATGCAGACCAGCATGAAATGTGGGCTGGTCGAAAAAGTAAGCTTGAGCGGCGCGCATTCCCGCCAGACCAAGGTCCATCACAGTGCCGAGAGGGCCCCCGATAGAAGGGACGGAATTGGTGGCGTTGGCGGCGATTTCGTCCAAGTTGGCGAGAAGCAGGAGCACGCCGAGGCATAGAAGGAACGCGCCAGCGACCGCGTGGAAGCTTTTGGAGGATGCTTGCCGCTTTGCCATGTGCACCTCACTTGAACCGGTTTCCTGGCCCCAAGGCGAGAATAGGAAGGTCCGCGTGGGGGTGCACGCGGGATTCGGCCAGGAGAAGGGAATTACCGGCGAACGGCGCCCGCCCGCCGGGGAACGGGCATGCGAGTAAGCTTCGGCGCACCCTCCCCACGCCGGTCTTTGTCAGGGCGATTCTTTTGTAGCGCCGCCTTTTAGGCCGGGATCTTCGGTTTTGTAGAGGCCGGGCCCCTGCGCTTGGCTTAGCGGTCGTTTCGTCGGTGCTTAAAAAACTGTTGACAAGTTTTTCTGTTGTGCTAGATTTATAGCATATCTGCTATAAATGTAGCATGGCGGCGAGAATGAAGAGAAAGCCAAGACTAAAAGCTCTTTCACGGCGCGAGCGGCAAATCATGGATATTCTTTACCAGCTCGAACGGGCCACCGTAGGCGAAGTGCTGGCTAAGCTGCCAGATAAACCCAATTATTCCACCGTCCGAGCCCAGCTTCGCGTGCTGGAAGAGAAAGGGCACGTCGGTCATGAAGAGCAGGGGCTGAGGTATGTATACATTCCTTGCGTTCCCCGCGAAGTCGCGCGGCGGTCCGCGCTCCGGCATCTTGTAGAAACGTTTTTTGAAGGGTCCACGGAGAAGGCAGTAGCTGCGCTGCTTGGGGGCGAAGGCTGGAAGATTTCTTCCGACGAACTCGATCGGCTGGCTCGCCTGATTGCCAAGGGTCGAAGGGAAAACGAATTATGAATCTACTAAGCAGCACAGCGCTCGCACTTTCGTTCCTGATCGGTTCCACCATAAAGGCAAAATTGCTGCTGGTGTTGGCGGCCGGCGTGGCTCACGCCCTGCGGGGCCAGTCTGCGGCTGGCCGCCACCACGTGTGGTCGCTCGGAATTGCTGGTTTGCTGGTCCTGCCTTTCCTCACGCTCCTGCTTCCCACGTCGCATTCCAGAACTCTCGGCAACGCCGCCCGATTCCTAGCCCCCGCTCACGCTGGGGCGCAAAGCACCGGCTTTCAGGACCTGCCTTCGATGGTAATTAATGCTGCTACGGCCTCTCCGCTCTCCGTCCAATTCTCCCAATTGGTTTTGCTCATCTGGCTCGTGGGCGTTTTGCTTGTCGTCGTAAAGCTGGCGGGGGGGCTGACCCGCCTGGCATGGATTTCCGCGCGATCGACGCCGGTCGCCAGCCACGATTGGACGCAAATGGTTGCGCGCATCTGCCGGCAACTCGGAATGGCGCGTCGCGTGCAGGTGCTGCGATGCGCCGATGCAGCATCGATGGCGCTAACGTGGGGCATTCTGCGGCCTCGCGTTTTGCTTCCCGCTGGCGCGATGGAATGGTCTTCAGTGCGGCGGGAGGTCGTACTGTCCCACGAACTCGCGCACATTGCGCGTCATGACTGGCTCCTGCAGATCTGCGCCGAGCTGGCCCGCGGGTTTTACTGGTTCCATCCGCTCGCTTGGTTCGCTGCAGCGCGCTTGCGAACCGAGAGTGAACGCGCCTGCGATGATTCCGTTTTGAACAACGGAATTGACGCGTCGAACTACGCGAATCAACTTGTCCAACTTGCCCGCACACTGAAGAACGCACATCGCGGCTGGTCCACCGCGCTCGCTATTGCCCGCCCATCGAACCTGGAAAGGAGATTCATTGCCATGCTGAATCCAAAACTCAACCGCAGCGGATTATCTCGAAGAGCGAGGCTGCTCGCCGGCATGGCAGCCACGTGCTTGCTGCTTCCGCTCGCCGCAGTGCGGCTCCCGGGGCAGGACTTGTCCGGAAAATTTACGGGCACCATCTTTGATATCAGTGATGCTGCCGTTCCGAATGCCACCAGCATCATGACGAATTATAAAGGGAATATCATCAACACCATTGATATGACCACCTCCAACGCCGAGGGCAATTTTGTTTTCAAGGCTTTGCCAGCGGGAGAGTACGAAATGAAAGTGCTCAAGCCAGGTTTTGCGGTGTACCGCGCCCCACACGTCGCGCTGGAGCCTGGCCGCGACCTTGCGATGACGGTCAAACTCGAAATAGGCAGCCTGACGGAGAACGTAGATGTGCAAGCCGAAGGGGCAACCAAAGCGTCGCCATCAGCCGAAGCAGCTTCAAAGCCGAAACCGACGCGAATTCGCATCGGCGGTAACGTGGAAGCGGCGAAGGTTCTACATAAGGTGCAACCCATCTATCCTGACAGGGCGAGATCGGCAGGTGTGCAAGGTTCCGTAGTGCTCCATGTAATTGTTGGGGTGATCACTCCGTCGCCTGAAAGGCGACGGCTTCTCGCGGCACGCATGAGGCGACATCCTCTACGTTATGCCGCGAACGCCTGATCCGGGCGCGTTGCAGTATGACTTGCGCGCTGACCACGTCACGAGGCGCCGACAACCCGCAAGCCGGGCATTCATGCCAACGCTCCGCAAGCGTCTTGGGCACGGCCGCTCCGCATACGCACACTTGGCTGGTTCCACGCGGATCCACCTTCACCAGCTCTCGCCCGGCGC
>QHYJ01000250.1 GCA_003223255.1 Acidobacteriota bacterium
GTTCTCTTCTCGCAATCCTCGATGCTCTTCTCCGGTCAGTGTGGGAGAAATTGTCTGCGGTGCTCCCGAGTTCGGCGTGCCGAGTCGCTCCCCTTGCCGGGAGAAACCACTCCGTCTGTCTGGTTTCCGAGAATGCCTCAACACTACGTCAGTTTCTGTGCGGAAGAGAGCTCATCGCCCTCGAATAAATCTCGCCTGGGACCGCGACAACCGCATCGAAACTGGTGGTCGCATGAATACTCCGCGAGAGCGCCCAAAATACTGGGGGATGGCAAGGGGGTCAACGCACCGGTCCCCCATCCATTGCCTGATTCGCATTGCGCCCATCCTTCACGGCTGGCCAGCTAGATAGGGTATTTGCCGGAATCAGCATTCCTATAAAAACCCGTCTAGCAAGGCTCGCCCCATTCGGCCGAAGATACTCTCCTAGCCCTCATGGAATGCCGTGGGTTCTCTCCCTCCAGGATGAGGCTGATTATGAAAAAAGTTGCAAGGGCCAGGGCAGGTCAGCGAAAAAAGATAAAGATAACGTCCACATTCGGTCTTAGTCTGCCGACAACCACACTCACTTGCCAATCGGTTATCGCAGACGCCGAGGAACGAATGGCCGAATTACGGCGATTAATCGAATGGGTGAGGCAGAGCCCGCGCCCGGTCGTGACCTCTCGCAAGGATTCCGAGACAGGAAATTAGAGCGTAACGAACGCGCCGTCTGATGGAAATCACCAGCGAGCAGTTCAGGCGTTGTCGATCTGGGCGCGCTGGAGCTTGTCGGAATAATCGATGTAGACGGTCTTCCACTCGGTGAAAAAATCAATCGCCCCGATAGCGGCTTCACGGTGGCCGTTGCCCGTGTGCTTGGTCCCGCCAAAAGGAAGATGCGTTTCGGCGCCAATCGTTGGGGCATTGACGTAGACGATTCCGGTGTACAGGTCGCGCGTGGCGTGGAAGGCGCGGTTCACGTCACGCGTGTAGATGGAAGCGGAAAGGCCGTAAGGCACGCTGTTGGCCACGTCGATCGCTTCGTTCAGATTCGCAATGGGAATTACAGAAACGACCGGCCCAAAGATTTCTTCCTGCGCGATGCGCATCTTCGGTGAGCAGTCGCCAAAGACCGTTGGCGCATGGAACCAGCCTTTGGCGTACGCGCCGCCTCTCAGCCGGTTCCCGCCTGTGAGCAGCTTCGCGCCTTCGTTCTTGCCGATTTCCACGTAACTCGTTACGGTGTCCAACTGCTGCTCGTTGATGAGCGGCCCCATTTCCGTGTCCGGGTCCAAGCCGTCTCCAACTTTCAGCGATTTTGCGCGCTCCACGAAGCGCGTGACGAATTCCTTGTAAACGCCCTTGTGTACGGCAATGCGGCTGGCTGCGGTGCAGCGCTGCCCTGTCGTGCCGAACCCGCCCCAAACCGCGCCGTCAATCGCGAGATCCAAGTTCGCATCGTCCATCACGATGATGATGTTCTTGCCGCCCATCTCCAGGCTGCAGTGCTTAAAATCCGGCGCGCAAGCCTTCGCGACCATGCGGCCCACCGAAGTCGAACCTGTGAAGCTGATAACCGGAACGAGTTCGTGATGGGCCAGGGGCGCGCCCGCGCTCGGGCCATCGCCGCTCACCAGATTCACAACACCGCGCGGCACACCCGCTTCGGTTAGCACCTGCACGAGGTGATACGCGGAAAGAGGCGTGTCCTCCGCGGGTTTCAGCACGACGGTGTTTCCACTAATCAGCGCCGGCATCATCTTCCACGACGGAATGGCCATGGGGAAATTCCACGGCGTGATCATCCCGCACACGCCGATGGATTGCCGCACGCTCATGGCGAACTTGTCCGGCAGTTCCGAAGGCGTGGTCTGGCCGAAAAGCCGGCGGCCCTCCCCAGCCATGTAATAGGTCATGTCGATGGCTTCTTGCACATCGCCGCGCGTTTCGGTTAGGACCTTGCCCATTTCGCGCGTCATATCCTTGGCCAAATCTTCTTTGCGCTGGACAAGCAGCTCCGCGGCGCGAAACAAAATTTCGGCGCGCTTTGGAGCGGGCACGAGCCGCCACGCTTTGTAGGCTTCCTGTGCGGCCTTTACCGCCAAGTCCACGTCTTCGTCGGTGGAAGCCACAAACATGCCAACCAGTTCGTCGGTATTCGCCGGGTTGCGATTTTCGTAGGCTTTGCCCGAACGCGATTCCACCCATTCGCCATTGATAAAGTTCTTGAAAATCCTGGGGGCAACTGCGGTGGCCATACTTCCTCCTAACCCTCTGCTTAAGCTTGGTTTTGGGACACTGCCGATGCAGCGCGAGTCACTCTCCGGTAGAAAGAAAATCTTAACGTCGCCTCACAAAAGCGTCAAATCACGCCATTTTTGCTCGCCTCTGGCCACCGGCGCAACCTACGTTTCCCGACAATTCACCGCAAATGGGCGTAATCTAGGAATGGAATGAAACGGCCCACGTTCAAAGGTTGACTCGCCTGCTTCCTGGTGGAGGGGTCCCTTTACCTCATCGTCACGGCCGCCCAGGCGCTTCGCCGGCTTCTGACTGCCAAGGCCTAGCGCCGTCGTGCTTCCTTTTGGTGGGGATTGCCTCGCGGCTAGGCCGTGCGGATGCGGGCAAATTCTTCGAGTCCCCACTCGCCGATTTCCTGCTCGCGAATGCGAAACTTCTGCACTTTGCCGCTCACCGTCATGGGAAAAGCGTCGACGACGAGCACATATTCGGGAATCTTGAAACACGCAATCTTGCCCTGGCAGAACTCGCGAATTTCCTGCTCCATGCAAGTTTCTCCCGGCTTCAAACGAATCCACGCGAGAACCACTTCTCCCCATCTCGTGCTGGGGAGACCCACCACCTGAACGTCCATGACTTTGGGATGAGAATAGAGGAAAGCCCGGTACCTACTGCGCGGTGGAGGCTCCGGAACCATGAGGGATGCTTAGTGCCCTCGATCTTTGGTCTTGTCCGCGACGACGGTCCCGCCTTTCATCACCCAGCGCACGTTGTTTATGGCCACGTCAATGTCCGCCAGCGGGTCGCCTTCGACCGCAACCAAGTCGGCAAAGTAACCGGGGGCGACGGCGCCCAGTTCTTTTTCTTTGCCCAATAGTTCCGCTGCGTTAGTGGTGGCGGTGCGCAGCGCCTGCTCTGGCGTCATTCCCGCTTTCACGAACCAGCCCAACTCGCGCGTATTCTGGCCGAACATGGTGTAAATCGCGTCGGAGCCCATGGCGAATTTGACACCCGCTTTGTGGGTTTTTCGCGCCGTTTCCAGATTGCGCGCGATGAACGCCTTGGTCTTTTCCTGAAAACCGTTCGCATAGCCAATCTTCTGCCAGTTGTCCAGGTAATAGCGATTGTGATCGATGGTCGGGACGTAAAACGTGCCGCGCTTGGCCATCTCCGCAATCGTGGCGTCGTCCATATCGGTGGCGTGCTCGAGCGAATCCGTTCCTGCGCGCACGGCATCGCGCGCACCGTCGGGCCCGTAAGAGTGAATGGCAATCTTCTTTCCGAATTGATGCGCGGTATCGACCGCCGTTTTGATTTCCTCGTAGTTGTAGGTTTGAAAGCCCGTAACGTCGTCGTCCGTGCCGGTCGACGCATACATTTTGATGAGGTCCACGCCCGCGGCAATCTGCTGGCGCACTACGCGAAGAACTTCGGGCACGCCGTCAGCGATTCCTCCAGCGGGAAGATTCAGCCCGGACTTATACGGAGTATTTGTGATGTACAAGCCATAGCCGACCACAAACATGCGCGGGCCTATCATTTCGCCGCGATTAATCAAATCGCGCATGGCAATGTCCATATATTGATCCGCCCCCAGATCGCGGACGGTGGTCACCCCGGTTTCCAGCGTGCGCAACGCGCCTTTACGGGCAAGAAAGACTTCGACGGCGGGAGGATTCGCCGTGAGTTGCTTGAGCATCGGCACACCGGGCGTTTCATCCGTGTAAATCGTCATGTGCGTGTGCACGTCGACGAGTCCGGGCAGACCGGTGTATTTCGAGAGGTCCATCACCTCGGCACTGGGAGGAATCGCGGAAGCGTCGTTCGTCACTGTCTTGATGCGATCGCCTTCGACAATCACGATGGCGTTCGTCCACAGCTTACCTTTCGCATCCCAGAGTTTGCCGAAGCGTACTGCCTTGACTGCTTTTGCGGCTGGCTTCTCTTGCGCTGACGCCATGGAAAGAGCAACCGCAAGAGCAAGGACGACAAGCGTCGGGAACAAACGGATTCGCTTCATGTCACATCCTCACGTGCGCGCGTTGCTGCGCGCAACTTCCGCTTTCTAATTCAGTTGGAGTTGAAATGCAATTACCGAGGGGAGCCGTAAAGCCCCTTGCCTTCCGGCAGGGGGATATAAGGCTTCTAGAAAACGATTGACGAAAGAAAAGCGAAGAGCTATAACGCCCATAGGATGCTAGGATACAAATCCAATAACAACGTCGTATACAGCTGCAAATACGATGTTGCCCGAAGTACCGTCGTAAAGTGCTGGTGGATAAGGTTGCCGAGCGTCTCTTCCATTGGATACATAAGGCGGCTTTGAGATATCGAGCCGAGGTCATTGCTCTGGAAATCCTGCCCGACCACGTGCATTTGCTTGTCGAGGTAGACCCGCAATTCGGGATACACAGACTGGTGAAACACATCAAAGGCGTCACGTCGCACGACCTCAGAAAAGAGTTCAAGAGTCTCAGGACACGGCTGCCCAGCCTGCGGACCAACAGCTATTTTGTTTCAACTGTAGGTGGTGCACCACTCGAAGTCCTCAAGCAGTACGTGGACAACCAGAAGAATGTCTAACTCAACCAAACACGGCGTCAAGGGTCGGGTCTATCTCACGCCAGAGCAAGTTCTCTTGGCTGCGCGTCAGTTTGGTTGCGCCCGATTTGTGTACAATCATCTTTTGAACTTCGCAAACCAGATACTCCAACAACAAAACCAAGACTTCTCCAGCACAACGCAGTCTTGAACTCACTCGAATGAAGACCGAGTTGCCTTGGCTCCGCGAAGTCAGCGCCCCATCGTTACAGCAGACAGGGCGTGCTTTAGATACCGCGTACAGGAATTGGTTCGACTCCTTGCTGGGTAAGCGTCCGGATAAAGTAAAACCACCGACGTTTAAGAAGAAATCAAACCGTCAGTCTGCTCGTTTCGCCAGAAACTCTTTCCGTTTCCAAAATGGCGTCCTAAGCCTTTCGAAGATCGGTGCCATCCCGATTGTTTGGCACCGTCGTGTAAGCGGCGAGCCATCCTCGGTGGTGCTTAGCAGGACGCCGGCAGGTCGATATTATGTTTCGTTCCAAGTAGAGCAGCCGTTGCGTGTTGTAGGCCCCGCGAGCCATCGCCTATCGGTGGACATTAACACCAAGACGTTCAACTTCTTCAATGGAAGAACGTGGTCTCAGGTGTCGTTGCCTCGTCCTTGGTTGGCTGCACGGTCAAAGCTCCGCACAGCCCAAAAGCGTTTGAGCCGTTGTGAGAAGGGTTCTAAGAACCGCGAGAAGGCGCGCAGCAGGGTCGCTCCTATTTGTCAGCGAGTAACCGATATGCGCGCGGATTTTCTTCAGAAATTGAGCACTCAACTGATTCACAAAAACCAAGTGATTCTTGTTGAGACGCTCCGCACCAAGAACCTACTTAAGAATCGCCGCTTAGCCAGAGCCATTTCGGATGCGGGCTTCGGTGAGTTTGTTCGCCTGTTGGAATACAAGTGCAAGTGGCATGGTGTAACGCTCGTCAAAGTAGAGAGGTTCTTCCCGTCATCAAAGTTGTGCTGCACTTGTCACCAAAAGAAGGTAGACCTCAAACTCCAAGACCGTTGGACGTGTTCGAGTTGCCATACGGAACATCAGCGGGACGAGAATGCCGTCGTAAACATTTTCGTCGAAGGTTTGAGAATCTTAGCCGAGGGACGCTCGGTATTAGCCTGTGGAGGCACGGTAAGACCTAAACGCGAGTTTAGGCGTGTGCCGGTGAAGCAGGAAACATCGTCGGAGGTACGTGGCCATGTCGCATAGTAACTCCGAAGAATCCCCCGCCTTTAGGCGTGGGGAGTCGTCAAACAAGAGAAAGGACAAGAAGGCAGGACTTGGCAGCTTCTAGAAGAAGGCCTTGGTCGGTCATCCCGAGCGAGGGGGATCTGCTTTTCAAAGTAATGCAGAAAAAGCAGATTCCTCCTCGGAAGGACATGTTCCCGAGATTTCCAATAATCTCTTGAGAACAGAAAATGTACGCAGCGAGGATTTAGTTCCGGTGCTGCCCGGCTTGCGTGGAAGGTGGCGTCAGCTTGGAGGTGGTGTTGGAAGGCAGCGGCCGCGCCACACCCGCAATTGCTGAGCCCAGACCCAACTGCTGAAGGCTCCGAGCATCGAGCTTCCCTGTCGGGTTCAGGCCGTGAGCCTCCTGAAATTTTTTCATGGCTTCCACGGTGGAGTCATCCCACTTTCCATTGGGGTTCCCCGTGTAAGAGCCGTCTTTCGCGAGCGCCTGCTGGATTTCCGAAATGCGATCGGGAGTCGGAGCTTTCTGCCCGCGCTCCCGGAGCTCGTAACGTTTTGAGGATTTCTTACTGTGTGTGCCGCTGCGCCGCGCGGAAGCGGAAGGCTTCTTTGCCCTGGAGTTCTGCGCTTCCGCCAAATCGGAGAACACACCCAGCCCCACCGCCAAGAGCAGTGACGAGACCAGGTGTGTTGCCTTCCGAAGGTTCATGTCCGCCGCTTCGTGTCTTAGCTCTATTGCTGACTGTCGGCCGGGACTTTGCCGGACAGATACAGTGTCAGCATGCGGTCGCCATCCTGCCGGCGAAGCACTTTGAAGGTGATGTCGTCGCCGGGTTTCAGACTGGAAACTGCTTTGCGATAGTCGGCCACGGAGTTGATGGACGTGTGATTGATTTCACTGATCACGTCGCCGCGTCCGAAGCCAAGGTCTTCGGCAAAAGAGGCCGGCTCCACTTCCGTCACAATTACGCCTTTCTGTCCTTCGACGCCTACGCGGCGGCCGCGCTCCGGCGTTAGTTCTTCCACATGCAGGCCGAATTCGGCTGGACCGGCCTCCGCCGGTTGCTCGCCCGCTATTCTGCCGGCGGTGTTGGGAAAGACGCGGGTACGGTCTTCGACGGTGGCGTTCGTTTCTTTCAGCGTGCGGTCACGCATGTAGCTTAGCTGGACCTTGCTGCCAATGGATGCTTCCGCAATGGGATTGACCAGGTCGTTGCCCGTCTTGACCGGATGGCCGTTCACGCTGGTGATGACGTCGCCGCCCTTCAGTCCGGCCTTTTCCGCCGGGCTGCCGGCCTGCACGCTCTCGATCACTACGCCGTAGGGCGCGCCCAAAGACTTGAGGGTAATCGGGTTGGTGCTCTTGTCTTCCTCGAAACTGACGCCAATGGAACCGCGCGTCACACGGCCTTGCTTGATGATCTGGTCGTAAACTTTGATGGCCGTCGTGGAGGGTAGCGCAAACCCTACTCCTTCATAGCCGCGGCTGCCAGTAATAATCGCGGTGTTGATTCCAATCACCTGCCCCGAGAGATCGACCAGTGGGCCGCCGGAATTGCCAGGATTGATGGCTGCGTCGGTTTGCAAGAATCTCTGAAACTGTTGGCCGATGCCGCCGCGGTCCTTGGCGCTGATGATTCCCGCCGTAACCGTGGCTTGCAAGCCAAAGGGGCTGCCAATGGCCAGAACCCAGTCGCCTACCTGCACACCGTCCGAATTGCCCAGCTTGGCCGTCGGCAGGTCCTTCTTGGTATCAATCTTGATTACGGCAAGGTCCGTATCTTCGTCCGTACCCACAACCTTTGCCGTGTATCTGGCGGTGTCACCGTTCAACTGCACTTGAATTTTCGTGGCCTGCTCAATGACGTGGTTGTTGGTGAGAATGTAGCCCTGTTTGTCGACGATAACGCCCGAGCCCAAGCTACGGTCTGCCTGCGGAGGCCCATCGGGGCGGCCGTCGAAGAAGCGGTCGAAGAAATCCTGCATGGGATCGTCTGGATCGTAAGGTTGCGCGCGGCGCTTGCGCGATTGCTTGCGCTCGAGAACCTGTGTGGTGGCAATATTGACCACCGCGGGCTCGACCTTGTTGACGACGCCCGCAAAAGTATTTGTCGCCGGAATGGGGTCCGGCACGGTCAGAGCCGTTGCCGTGGTGCCCGGGAATCCAAATCCTTTCGTCGCGGAAACCCGGCCAGAAACCACCGAGCCGATCAGGATTCCTACGACTAGCGTGAAGCTGACAAATACTCCCGCCAGGATCTTGCGCTGACGCGCCCAGTTCAACAATTCCTTGACTTGATCTCCCATGTCCCCTTTACTCCTCTTAAGACTGGCCCCGCACCGGTGGAGTAGCAAGCATGCTTATCGACCAGAGTGGATCCGTCTCCGTGATCCCGGGCAAACCACGTCGCCCGCCCGCTAGTATAACACCGCAAAATCTCTGGAGTTGCTGCCCTTGTCGTGCGTCATCGAAGCGATAACTGCCTGCTGGGCCGGGTGCCGTACCGCTTTTGTCCACCCTTCCTTGGACGCACGAACCCCGTGATTTGTTGTCAGCAGAAATGTTAGCAAGTTTGGCGGGGGGCGTAACTTGCTTGCGCGCAAGGAGTAACCTTTACCGGCCGGTGGTGGCCGTTAACACTGGAAGCCTTTCCCGCGTCTGCATGAGTGCATGGTGGAACAACTGCTTACCGCCAGTGAGCTTTCACTTGGGAAACGTCCTTGACTTTCGAACCGCGAGCATGGAACGTCAGGCTGTGACTGTCCAGCCCGCAGCCGAAACGTCGGCCGACGACGCGCTGGTGAGCGCCGCACGCGCGGGCGACCGGTCCGCCTTCGGTCTCCTCTACCACCGCTATAGGCGGATGGTGCACGGCATTCTGTTGTGCCGCGTGCCGCCCCGCGACGTGGACGACCTGGTCCAAGAAGTTTTTCTGCTGGCGTTGCGGCAACTCCATTCGCTGCGGGACATTTCGCGCTTTGGAGCGTGGCTGAGCACCATCACCCGCAACCGCGCCAACGATTACTTCCGGAAGGCGCGTCCCGTGGATCGCGCGGCGGATCCCGAAGCGGGGGAACAGGCGGAGAGCCGCGCCAATGACCACGTCATCGAACAAGAGGCGGTAATGACCATGGCGGTGCTGCGCACGTTGCCCGAAACGTATCGCGAGTCGCTGACGCTGCGGCTCGTGGAAGGGATGACCGGCCCGGAGATCGCCGCGCGCCTGGGGCTGACGCATGGATCGGTGCGTGTGAATCTGCATCGCGGCATGCGAATGCTGCGCGAGAGGCTGACGGAAAAGACGCGGAGCTCGGCGCAACACATTGCCAAAGAGTCGTAGCAGCGGCTTTACGCCTCTGCCGCGCAGTGGGCGCACCAATGACGGAGCAGAAACAAGTGAGCGAACATGAGTGAGCACAAAAAAGATCCGGTTATGAAAGACGATTATTTGTGGGACGGCTCGGGCGAGCCGGACCCGGAAGTGCAAAAACTGGAGAATTTGCTGGGGCGTTACCGGCACAATCAGCCCGCGCCGGCGTTTGATCAAATTGCGGTCGAAAAGCCGGCGCCGCGCCGCTGGAGCTTCCCTGCGTTTCGGTTCTCGTTTCAACTTGCTGCTGTCGCCGCTGTGCTTTTGATTGGCATCACAACCTTCGTTGTTTTTCGCGCGAGGCAGTCGCGCGATTCCGGTCCGGCGTGGGAGATTGCGAGGATCGCGGGCGCGCCGCGTGTCGGCTGGCATTCTCTTAGCGCCAACTCGGAAACGGCGAAGCTGAAGGTTGGGCAGACTTTGGTGACCGACAACTCATCGCGTGCCAGCATCACGCTGGACGAAACCGGCCGCATCGAAGTCGACCCCGCCTCGCGACTCCGCGTGCTCGCGAGCGGACCAAGCCGGAAGCGCCTGTCGCTCGAGCGCGGAACGATTCACGCAACCATTTGGGCGCCGCCCGGCGAGTTTGTGGTGGACACGCCCTCTGCGGTGGCCGTGGATTTGGGATGCGTGTACACGCTGCATGTGGATGATTCGGGAGCCGGATTGCTGCGCACCACGATGGGCTGGGTCGGCTTTAAGTTGCATGGCCACGAAGCGTTTATTCCTGCGGGTGCGGTTTGCGCGACGCGTCCAAGAATCGGGCCGGGCACACCGTACTTTGAAGATGCTTCCCCCTCTTTTCGCGAGGCCTTGGCAAGATTTGACTTTGCGAAGATTACGCCGCAGGAGCGCAAGGCGCTGCTGGGAACCCTCTTGTCCGACGCGCGGAAAGAAGATGCACTGGCGCTGTGGCATTTGCTTTCGCGGGTGAGCGATGTGGAGCGCCCCGGCGTCTATGATCGCCTCGCGGCGTTGGCTCCGCCTCCCCCAGACGTTGCGCGCGAAGGCATTTTGCGCCTCGATCCGAAAATGATGGATTCCTGGTGGAACTCGTTCGGCTACGGCGACGTCTACCTCTGGCACATGTACGAACGCACGTGGTCCGAGGATCAGCCGCATGCAAAGTAAAGGAACGATTCAGTTGTGAAACGTGGCGAAGATAGCAGCGCTCGGAACAAATCCTTCACTTCTGGACCTTGGACGTCCGTGAGTCAGAGTATATCGAATGTCGGTTGCCGTTAACGCGCCCGAGGGTCCAGGCGTCTTGGCTCCCGAAGTTCGAACACAGGAAGACGAACTCGTTAAAAGGAGACACGACAAAATGACATTCCCTAAGATTCGGCCATCTCGGTATTTCCATTGCGCGGCGCTGGCGACGGCGATGCTGCTTTCCGTCAACGTCGCGCAGGCAGGACCACCGCTCATCTGCCACACGTTTGAGATCGGTCAGGCAAAGTCACTGCCATGGATCAGCCACAGCTGGAACCTCAATGGCTCAGAGAACTACGACACGAAAAACCTGGCAGCCGACACGCTGGAAATTCTGAAGCCGGACACGCCGGTGCTGGTGCGCATGGAAACGTTGCGCCGCGCGACGCTGTATGCGCGCAAAGATCCCGTCGCAGCGAAGGAACTTCTTGCGCGGCTTCACGCCCGCGCCACCGCGGCGGAGTCTGCCGGCCACCCGGACGCGCTGGCAAGGTTCGATGCCGGCTATCTCGTCGTAACCTACAAGCAGTGGCTGGGTCAAAACCTGCCGCACATGACCGACGGCATGCGCATGGACGCGAATCCTGCCGCGGGCGTGGACGGCTACGCCATGGTCAAGAAGGCGATTGCGCTGCGCGGCATCGCCTTCGAGGGAGACGACCCGCAAATGGAATTTGCCGCCGCGCTGATCACACTTTCCGGTCCGCGCGACGAACACGCGCGGCACGCGCAGAAAGCCATCGCCGGCACGAAGACCGACGCGCTGCTCGCGCAGAATCTCGCCACCCATTTCCTCGGGCCAAGAGACCAGACCGTGTCCGAGATGCTGGCGAAAAATTAACGGCAGCGCGATCGTCAGAGCCTTGCCGGGAGCATTTTCGGGTATCCGCCATCTAGAGGGTGCCGCCAGGAAGATGGGTGAGGCCGTCTAGATGGCGCAAGCGGAGTAGCTTGCGTCGCAAAGCAGGCCCATCCTAAGCAGTTGAAACAACAGGGCTTAGTGGTCACGCCAGAAGTGGCGAGCAAGCTCCCGTTAACTCCGCAGGCGGCCTGTCAGCGCGATTTCTGCAAGCATTTGAAACGGGAGCGCAGGATGGTGCTGAATCTTTTCCTTGACTTCCCGCACCCTCTCAGGCATAAAAGAGCTTGCTGCGGTTGCGGCGACACGTGGCGATTTAGGGCAACTTGCTCCACGTAAAAAACTGCTAAAGAGCTGGTAGAGTTTCCTAGAGACCCTCCGAGCACTTTGGCACGGAGGGTTTTTCGTTTCCCCTGCTTGCTACCTAAATCGAATTTCACCTCGTGTTTTCCTCCCGTAGCGCTTGTGGTCTGCCCAGCCTAGCGGATGCGAGGCACGCGTTTCCCATTCGCTCCTGAGTACGACCACGGAATCCGGAAAAATGCAAGGAATCGCTCCATGTCTCATGACTCGAACTATCAGCTCCGCTGCCGCGAATGCGGCAAAACCTGGGGCAATGTGCCCCGCTCGTTTTGCGAAGATTGCTTTTCCCCGCTCGAAGTTGCCTATGACTACCACTGGCTGAAGAAAGTTGCCAAGCGCGAGAATCTTGCGGGCCGCGCGTTCAACATGTGGCGCTATTCCGAACTGCTGCCGCTCACGGACGATTTCACCGCGCCGATGGCGGCCGGAGGCACGCCTCTAGTCCGTTCACAAAAGCTGGCGGCGCAATGGGGTGTGAAAAGTCTCTATCTAAAAAATGATGCCGTGTGCTTCCCTTCTCTGTCGTTCAAAGATCGCGTGGTGGGCACGGCACTGGCGGCGGCGCGCCGCTTCGGTTTTGAAACGGTAGGCTGCTCGTCGACCGGGAATCTTGCCAATGCGGTGGCAGCGCAGGCGGCACAACAAGGTTTCCACGCTTGCGTGTTTATTCCTGCGGATCTCGAGCCGGCAAAAGTACTGAACACTGCGGTTTATGGCGCTCGCATTGTGCGCATCAACGGAAACTATGATCATGTCAACCGGCTTTGCGCGCAGATTGCCGACCGCTTTCCGTGGGGTCTCGTGAACGTGAATCTGCGGCCCTACTATTCCGAAGGCTCGAAAACGCATGGTTACGAGATCGCGGAACAGCTTGGGTGGAAGTTGCCTGATAACGTCGTGGTTCCGATGGCGGGCGGTTCGCTGATTACCAAGATCGCGAAGGCGTTCAAGGAACTCGTAACGCTCGGCTGGGTAGAAGACCGGCCGGTGAAATTCTTTGGCGCGCAAGCTACCGGCTGCTCGCCAATTTCTGATGGCGTGAAGCGAGGCCTGTCACGGTTCGAGCCGCAGAAACCCAACACCATTGCTCGTTCGCTGGCCATCGGCAATCCGGCCGACGGCCCGTTTGCCATGAAGCTGATTCGCGAATCGGGCGGCTGGGCGGAAGACATTTCCGATCTGGAGATTATCGACGCGATCAAGTTGCTCGCGGAAACCGAGGGCATCTTCACGGAAACGGCGGGAGGCGTCACCGCGGGAGTTACAAAGAAGCTGATCGTCGAGAACCGCATCCGGCCGGAGGAAACCACCGTGGTTTGTATTACGGGGAATGGTTTGAAAACCACCGACGCGATTGCTGCGGAATTTCCCTCCAGCGAGGCCATTGCACCGCGGCTGGAAGCGTTCGAGGCGTATCTCGACGCGCAACTGGGAGCCGCAGCAGCGAAGGCGTAGTGCGAAGCAGCGCAAAAAGCAGATTCCTCGCTGCGCTCGGAATGACAGTTTGCATGAATATGCGTTAGGGATTCGTATTTGAAAGCAAGGAGCCTGAAACAGATGCCAGTAACGATTGAAATTCCAACCGCGTTCCGGCGCTTCACGGACGGTGCGCCAAAAGTTGACTGTACGGCCGCGACGGTCGCGGAGGCGCTCGACGCCCTTACCAGGCAGTTCCCTGGCCTCTCACGCCATGTGCGCGATGAGAGCGGGCAAATCCGCCAGTTCCTCAACATTTATCTCAATGAGGAGGACATCCGCTTTCTTGGAGGAGAGGCCTGTTCGCTTCGAGAAGGCGATCGCGTCCTACTTGTTCCGTCCATCGCCGGCGGCTGCGGTTAAGTTCAGCCTGCGCAGGTCGCCGCGGCAAAGCGATCACTCCGCCCGCGCGTAGAGCTCCACAGGTTCCAACACGCCCTCCTTCATCATGGCGAGGACATTTTTAATCATCACCGGCGCCAGTTCTCCCATGAGCAAACGAAGGCTAAGCGCCGGGTGGCCGCTCTGGGCCGCGCGTGCAATGGCCCGTTCCGTAAACTCGATCGCGAAGGCTTTTCGATTCCTCTCCCGCTCGACCCGGAATCCGGCTCTCTGTAAGGCTTCGCGGTAGCTGTTCACATCCACCACAAAGCTGGTCTCTTCGTTCGTCGCCCACGGCACGGGGTAAGCCATCTTGTGTTCCCGTGTCCGAAGAATGTCAAAAATGGCAAAAAGTCCGCCGGGCTTCAGCACGCGCCGTACTTCCTGGAAAACGCCGGCTTTATCGGCGATATTCATGCCGACGTGAATCATATAGGAGCGATCGAAACTCGCGGTCGGGAATGTCATGTTTAAGGCGCTGCCCTGGACAAACTCGACCAGATGATCCAGTTTCGCTCGGCGCGTCAGGCTCCGTGCCACCTGAACAAACTCCTCTGTTAAATCAATTCCGGTCACTTTGCACTGGTGCTCGGCCCCGAAGTAGCGAGCCGGTCCGCCGATGCCGCTGCCGACGTCGAGGACGCGCAATCCCGGACGCAGCTCCATCTGGGCGGCCAGTTCCTGGGTTGCCTCGAGCCCGCCTACGTGAAATTCGTCGGCTACCGCTAAGTCCATCGCTTTAAGTCGTTCCGGGTCAACACCCGTTCGAGCCACCGCCAGAAGGATGGTTTCCTCTAGCTTTCCCCGCGTGTAATGTCCCGCAACTTTGGCTTCACTCACTTATGCTGCGCCTCAATAGGAATTCTTTCGTCCTACGACGTGTCAATTTCCGGCTACTATAACCCATTTCGCTTTGGTCCGTGGCCCGGGCCGGCTTCCCCGAAGGCGGGAACAAAAAACTCGGAACATTTTGCAGCCCAGCCGCGTTCTACCTGTAACGAAGGAGGGAGTGTGTCTATGCGCAAAGCCATCTACATGGTCTCCCTGGCGTCCTTGGCGATTTTCTCCGTCCCGGCGGGCACAGCCCAATCCAAGAAGATCGAAGCCACAAACCTGCCTGACCATCCGTTTCAGGTGGACTATCCCTCCGGCAGCCCACTGCGTCTGCACTTGCGTTCCGGCGACGTGCGTGTGGTGGGCAAGGATGACAACAAGGTTTCCGTGCGCGTGGAAGCGAGCAACATGGAAAAGGCTCGGGAGGTCAGGGTGGTTTTCGAGCGCTTTGAGAATTCAGCCGAACTGCGCGTATCCGATGGTCCTAAGAACAACCTTGAAATCATCGTGGAAGTTCCGAAAGCCACAGGGCTGTTTGTCCGCATGCCTGCAGGCCAACTCGAAATCAGTGACGTCACCGGAGACAAAGATGTTCAGCTTCATGCGGGCGAATTGATTCTCCATGTGGGCAACCCAGAGGATTATTCGCATGTGGATGCCTCCGTGACCACCGGCGGCCTGGAGGCCCCGCCCTTTCATGAAGACCACGGCGGCTTGTTTCGCTCTTTCCAGAAAAGTGGCAATGGCAAGTACCGGCTCCATGCCCATGTAGGTGCGGGAGACCTGACTTTGCGTTAGGCATTTGACCCTATATTTCCCGGCAGTTGCCGCAACCTTTTGAGGTAGGAAGGGTTATGGTGGTATGAGGCTGCGGCTGCTCATTTACGTGGTGGCTTCGCTGGTTTTGCTGGCGTTTTACGCGCCAGCAAAGGCGATTACGTCTTTCTTCTCAAACTGGCAGGATCTCTAGACCTCCGTCCTCGGAGTTTCCCACCGCCTTGTATCCGCCGATTTGAATATCGCCTCTATGACGGCCATATTGGCGACCGCGTCCTCCAGGGGCACGGGAAGTTCGGTTCCTTCGCGGATGGCTCTCGAAAAGGCGTCCCCTTGGATGGTGTACTGGTCGCAGACCGGGATCATCTCCGTTGTAATCCCGCTTCCCGACACGTCCTTGCCGCTATCGATGAGAATTTCACAGGCCCGGTCATTTGGCGCATTGAAAGGAATCTTGATTTCAATGCGCGCCTCGGTCCCGAGAAACTGCATGCGCTGGTAAGGAACGAGCTGTGTGCCGCAAGTGAAAACGGAATGCCCGGAGGGAAACTCCAACATCGCGGAACCTAGCCGGTCAGTGCCAAACTCCGGGTCGGCTTCGAGCATTCCGCAAACCCGCAAGGGCTCCTCACCAAACATCCAGCGTGAGGTGGTAATCGCATAGCAGCCGATATCCATGAGGCTGCCGCCGCCGCATTCCACCACGTTGCGCACGTTGTTCGGGTCGCGATTGAAGTAGCTGAACGCGCCGACGATCGACCGCAGTTTCCCGACGACGCCCTTGCCAATCAAGTCCCGCACTCGCAGCCATTGCGGGTGGGTCTTGACCATGAAGGCTTCGCCGATCTTCACGCTGCAGCGGTCGCGCGCTCTAAGTAGCTCCTTCGCCTCGCGCGCGGTCAAACTGATGGGCTTTTCGCACAGGACGTGCTTTCCGGCCTCGGCGGCTTTAATGGACCACGGCACGTGCAGGTGATTGGGGAGCGGGTTGTAGATCGCCTCGATTTCGGGATCCGCGAGAAGTTGTTCGTAGGAACCGTAGGCTTTGGCTATGCCCAACTGAGCGGCGGCTTTCTCTGCTTTGCGCAACTCCCGCGACGCGATGGCGGTGATTTCGCTGCCTTCACCATTCTGCATTGCGGGAATCACTTTCTTCACGGCGATCGCCGCCACTCCCAGCACACCCCACTTAACCTTTGTTCCACTCATTCTGTGCCTCAGTATTGTTCGCGAATTTTAGTGGCTTGCGGCTGTGGCGTAGGGACTTGCCGCGCGATATCGCTTCTCGAATTCTTCTTTCGTGCAAATGGTCCGCAAATCCGTCACGCGGTCAATGCAGAGGATTCCGTCCAGATGATCGATTTCATGCTGAAGCAGTTCAGAGAGATCCCGCAATTCGCCGGCCTGAATCTGGTGCGTCTTGCCTTGTAAATCCTGATATTGCACGGTGATGCCGCGGTTGCGCTCGACTTGCATGAAGATGGACAAAAAGCTGAGGCAGGCGTCCCAGACAACGATGCGCTCGGCGCTGCGCTCGAGGATATTAGGATTCACCAGCGGCCACGGGTCTTCGCCCGGCAAGCGCAGGAAAATGACGCGTTGCGAAACGCCGATTTGCGGCGCAGCGATGCCGCGGCCGTAGCCGGTGGTCTTGCGCCAAAAGGCCAGCGTGTCTTGCAAATCTTCGACCAGCGCGCGAATCTCCGGAGCGGAGGGATCTTTTACTTCTTTGCACGGCTCGCGCAACACCGGGTCCCCCAATTGCCGTACGGTCCGGACCGCCATGGCATCCACCTCCGTTTCGCTCTGACGATACGCTAATTCTTGACCTGCGAAAAGCCGCATCCTTTGGTATTATCTCGCCTGCGGCCAGCACCATGGGAGGGCTGACGCGACAGAAAATGCGAGGAGGAGAAAACGAATGCGAAGAGGACTTATCGTCCCGGCGCTCGGGATGACCGTTCTGGGCGGGCTCGCCTCCGTGACCGGCCTTGGGGGGCAGGAGAAAAAGGAGGCCATGCCCGAGCCGAGCGTCAAGGTCGGAGACCTGGCCCCGGACTTCACCCTTCGGGACACCAAGGGGAAGGAAGTTTCGCTGCACGACTTTCGCGGGAAGAAGAACGTCGCGCTGGCGTTTTATATTTTCGCTTTCACCGGTGGTTGAACGAAGCAAATGCAGAACTTCCAGCAGAACCTGGCAAAGCTGGAAGCTGCAGACACCCAAGTATTGGGTGTAAGCATGGACAGCATGTTCAGCAATAACGCCTGGGCGGAAAAAATCGGAGTGACCTTCCCGCTGCTGAGCGACTGGGGCGGCGAAGTCACCAAAGAATACGGGCTTTACAATCCGCAATACAAAGCAGCGCGGCGCATCAACTATCTGATCGACAAGAGCGGCAAAGTCATCGAGATGCAGATTGACAGCGAGGCGATCGATCCGACAAAGATCGTCACGCTGTGCGAACGCCGCAAATCCGAGAAATAGACGCGCGCCGGCAAGCCGGCGGCAATTTCATCCTGTGTAGCTCAACGCGAGGAAGGGCCGTTGCGGAGGGCGTGGGAGCACGCACGGATGATTTGCACCTCAATACGGGAGTGCTAGAATTCACAGTGAACCGCCATGCCGCCAAAAACCCTTTATCAAAAAATCTGGGACAACCACGTTGTCTGGGAAGAGCCCGGCCAGCCTGCGCTCATTTATATTGAACGACATTTGATCCATGAGGGCACTTCGCCGCAGGCGTTTGCCGGGCTGCGCGCGGAGGGCCGCAAGGTGCGCCGCCCCGACCTCACCTTCGCCGTCATGGACCATTCCGTCCCAACGACCGACCGTACGCTGCCTATCCTCGACAACGACGCGAAGCTTCAGTTCGATGCGCTGGAGAAAAACTGCCGCGAATTCGGCGTCCGGCTCTTTGACATGAACAGCCGCAACCAGGGCATCGTGCACATCATTGGTCCGGAATTGGGCATCACCCAGCCGGGACAGACGATTGTTTGCGGTGACAGCCATACTTCGACGCACGGCGCGTTTGGGACGCTGGCGTTCGGCATCGGCACAAGTGAAGTCGAGCACGTGCTTGCAACGCAGTGCCTCGGGCAATCGCGCTCGAAGACCCTATACATTCTCGTGCACGGTAAGCGACGCGCTCTTTCGATGGACGGCCGCATGACCGTGTGCAACATGACGATTGAAGGGGGCGCGCGAGCGGGAATGGTGGCGTCGGATGAAACCACGTTCGCTTATCTGGAAGGCCGCCCGTTTGTGCCGCGCGGCAAGGCCTTTCAGGAAGCCGTCGAGCGCTGGAAGCAGTTGCGCACGGATGATGGCGCGAAGTTTGATATGACCGTCGAGCTGCAAGCTGAGAAGATTGCTCCGCAGGTGACCTGGGGCACCAATCCCGGCATGGTCACGAGCGTTACCGCGCGGGTGCCCGATCCGCATGACTTCAAGGATCTGAACGATCAGAAAGCCACCGAGAGCGCGCTGAAATACATGGGGCTGAAGCCCGGTACACACGAATTCACGGCTTGATGATTTGCGCGCAGCGGCGCATCTGGTAGCGGGCAAGCACGTGGCGAAAACGATCAAGCAGGCGCTGATTGTTCCCGGTTCGCGCGGCATAAAGTCACAGGCGGAAAAAGAAGGGTTGGACAAAGTTTTCACCGCGGCGGGTTTCGAATGGCGCGACGCGGGCTGCAGCATGTGTATCGGGATGAACGCGGACGTGCTGCCGCCGCACGAGCGCAGCGCCAGCACGAGCAATCGCAACTTCGAAGGCCGTCAAGGCAAGGATAGCCGCACGCATTTGGTGAGCCCGGTCATGGCCGCGGCGGCCGCTATCGCCGGCCACTTCGTCGACGTCCGCGAATTCGATGTAGCCCACGTGGAGTAGATTGTGGTGAACTGTTCGGAAAATCTCTAATACATTCTTGGTAGAGCAGGCGCCGAAGTGGACGCCAGCCGCAAAAGGCAAATGGTTGGCTGGAACCGTAATCTTCGTCCTTGGCGTTCTGCTGCAAGTGGTGCAGGACTACGTTCATTCTCCACTGGGCATGCGAGCTAGGACCGGGGGACTCGCGCTAATGGCATTGGGCGTGGGTTTGCTGTTCTGGCGGGCGAAGAGCCTGTATGAAAGCTAAGGCAGCGCTCGATAACTGGACGGAAAACTGAAAGCTGACAACTTAGGACTCCAAACTAAATGCAACCATTCACTACTCACACGGGCATGGTCGCGCCGCTGGACCGCGTCAACGTGGACACCGACCAGATGGTGCCAAAACAATTCCTGAAGGCGCTGACGCGCGAGGGCTTCGGCCAGATTCTCTTCTACGACTGGCGTTATTTGCCGGGGGAGAAACCGAACCCCGAATTCGTGCTGAACTTTCCTCGCTACAAAGGCGCATCGGTCTTGCTGGCGCGCGCGAATTTCGGCTGCGGCTCGAGCCGCGAACACGCGCCCTGGGGCGTCAAGGACTACGGCTTCCGTGTCATCATCGCGCCGAGCTACGCGGACATTTTCTATAACAATTGCTTCAAGAACGGGATTCTTCCTGCCACGTTGTCGGAAGAGCAGGTCGAGGAGCTCTTCCAGCGCACGGAAAAAGAAGAAGGGTATTCGCTAACCGTCAATCTGCCGAACCAAACCATCGCCGATAAGCATGGCCTAATGTTCAAGTTTGAAATCGCTCCCTCACGCAAGGAAGTTCTCTTAAAGGGCCTCGACGACATCGGCACCTCGATGCAGCACGCCGCCGCCATCGACGCCTACGAAAAAGCTCACACCGCCACCGCCACAATGTACGAGCCCGTCGACGTGAAGTACTACTCATAAAAAAATCGCGAGGGCCCTTGTGGGCCCTCGAATGGAGTTGGTAGTGGTTCGCAAATTACCAGTCGATGGTCAAGCCGAACTGTAGCCGGCGGGCAAGATTGCCCTGAACGTTTCCGTTTAGGTTTGGGCAATCCGACGACCCTATCACGCCCCAGCTTTGTGGGTTGGCGGCGCTGAAGCAGGGCTCATTCGGCTGCATGTGATTGAGCACGTTGGTGGAATCAAAGTGAAGAGTACCGTTGAACCGCTCCGTGATCCTGATTCTCTTGCTGAGGCCGAGGTCCAGGTTCCAAAACGGAAAGCCGCGGACCGGAAAGGCTCCAGCTTGTCCATCCAAACCGAGGATGGGGTTGCGGACCGCATCGCCGAATATCCCGCCGCCTTGCGGGCAGGACGCATCGGGGTTGGCCAAAATGTTTTGCCCAGGTCCGGAGGTGCCGCAGACCGAGCCGGACGTGTTCTGATGGCGGGTAGCGTTGTAACTGAAGTTCCCCACCATATTCTCGTTGGCTCCGATGTAGGCAGTGTTGCATTCGCCCAAGCTTCCGCAGTTGCCGTTCGCTGTCTGGAGTTGCACCGGGAAGCCACTGCCGTAGACCAATAGTGGCGAGATATTCCAGCCGCCGAGCACATGGCCGATAATGCCCTTTTGGCTCGAGTAGAACGGTGGGGCATAGTTGAAGAAGAGGTTGAAGTTGAATTTTTCGTCGTAGCTCTGCGGGCCGTACTCGGCATGCAAGTTCCAGGGATCGATGGTGGCAAAGGAGCTGGTGGCCTGGATCACGTTTCCGGTTCCCAGGGCCTTGGACATGGTGAAGTTGGTCTTCATGGTCAGGCCATGCCAGTTCGTGAACGTCAACTGCAAGAAACCGGCGTTGTAGTTGCCATAGCCGTTACTGACTGTTGTAATGACGGACGGCGCTTGACCATTCGCTCCGAAGGGGCTGTTGATGGGATCGCAGGTAAAGGTCCGGCCGAAGGTGAAGAAGCCGGCATTGGAGACGCTAGCCCAGGCATCGAACGGGTCAGAGACGCCCATCGTGCCGTTCGCTGTGTTGTCCGCGACGAACGCGGCCGTGCAACTTGTAGTGCCAGGTACCAGCTTGGCCGCGCTGCCGGTGCAGTAGGCTGACCCCGGCCCTCCCAAGGCTGCTTCGAAAAAGGGCTGAACGGGCAAGGCGTTAAGATAGGCCAAATATGCGGGATTCGCTGCGCCCCCCTTTAGCTTGGGCGCTGGGACGTTAGTGCCGTAGTTGGTGGTTACCATCACATTTTTCCAGGCACTGGCGAAGCTCTGCCCGTTCAGTGTCAGCATGTAGGGAACTGCGGTAAGGCTGTAATATTCAATTTCATTGGAAATTTTGCGGC
>QHYJ01000251.1 GCA_003223255.1 Acidobacteriota bacterium
CTCTGTGACATGATGCGCCTGGAGGTCGTGCAGGAAACGCGCGCATTCCTCCACATGAAATTTTGCATCGTTGGACTCGATGCAAAGGAAAAAGCGGTCCGACGATGCGTGCTTGAAGCGATGCACATTGAAAACGGGATGGTGCGGGTGCGGGAGGCGGTTGAGCGCGAGCATGCCGAAGACCGCACAGAGAGAGGCGCCCAGGACGGTAAGCTCAAAGGTCACGGGAATAAATGCCGGCCAGCTGTTCAGCGGGCGGCCCCCAATATTCATGGGGTAGGCCAAGGTGTTCACCCAATATTGGAAACCAAAACCGCCAATACCACCGGCCAAACCGCCGAGCAGGGTAATAAGGGGCACGTTGTTGCGTTTCAAACCCATGGCTTCGTAGAGGCCCTCGACGGGAAACGGCGTAAAGGCGTCTATGCGACGATAGCCGGCCTCGCGCACCTTCTTGACGGCTTCGAGGAGCTGTTCCGGAGTATCAAACTCCGCCAGCACGCCATAAATATGAGAACGCTGCTCCATTACTTTTTGTCCTCAGAGGTTTCCGCCACAAGCTCGCGCATCTCTGCAATGGAAATCGCCGGTAAAACGCGAACGAACAGGAACAGCAGAGCCACAAACATGCCAATGGTGCCGATCAAGGTAGCCCAATCCCAGAAGGTGGGCCAGTAGCGTCCCCAGGCGGACGGAACGAAATCGCGCGTCAGGCTGATCACCACGATGACGAAACGCTCGAGCCACATGCCGACGTTCACCACGATGGACATGAAGAACAAGAAGGCGACGTTGTGGCGCAATCTGTAAGACCACAGCAGTTGCGGCAGGAGAATGTTGCAAAGAATCAGCGCGTAGTAAAACGGAGCATACGGGCCATGCAGGCGCTGCTCGACGAGGAACACATCAAATTTATTTCCGCTGTAGAGCGACAGGAACATTTCGAAGAAGTAGCCGTAGGCCACGATCAGGCCGGTCGCGAGCATGACCTTGGCCATGTTGTCGAGGTGCCCCATGGTGATGAAATCTTCTAGGCCATAAACTTTGCGCAAGGGGATGGCGATGGTCAGGACCATGGCGAAGCCGGAGTAGATGGCCCCGGCAACGAAGTACGGCGGGAAGATAGTGGTATGCCAGCCGGGAACGATGGCGATGGCGAAATCGAAGCTCACCACGGTGTGCACGGAGAGCACGAGCGGTGTGGCTAGGCCCGCGAGCAGAAGATAGGCGGACTGGTAGCGGTGCCAGTGCCGTGCCGAACCGCGCCAGCCCATGGAAAGCATGCCGTAGATAATCTGCGCCGGCTTTTTTACTGCGTGATCGCGGAGCGTGGCCAGGTCCGGGATCAAGCCCACGAACCAGAAAATCAGCGAAACCGTTCCGTATGTGGAAACGGCAAAAACGTCCCAGATCAGCGGGCTGCGAAACTGCGGCCACAGGCCCATCGTGCTGGGATAAGGGAACATATAAAAGGCCATCCACGGGCGCCCGGTGTGAATCAGCGGGAAAATGCCCGCGCAGGCCACNNATGAGCGTCCCGGCGTGGCCGATACCGATCCACCAGACGAAATTCACGATGGCGAAGCCCCAGCCGATGGGGATGTTGATGCCCCAGATGCCCGTGCCCTTGGTGAACAGCCAGCCGATGGCGAAGGTCAGCAAGCCAGTGAGGCCGAAGGCAATCAAAAAACCCATGTACCAGCCGAAGGAAGTCGGGCGCGTGAGAACAATGGAGCTGATCTTGTCGGTGACCGACCCGAAAGTGTAGCCCGGGCCTAGCACCGGCGTGAGGCGGCGGATTTCCGAGGAATCGATTGGCGGCTGGCCGGCGCTCATCGGTTTTCCAGTTGCGGGTTTGGATTTCGCACCGCCGCAAGGTAGGTGGTGCGCGGACGAGTGTTCAATTCCCCCAAGATCGTGTAGTTGCGTTTCTGGGCGCGTAATTGGGAGACCCGGCTGGCCGGATCGTTGGCGTTGCCGAAGACAATGGCCTGGCTGGGGCACGCCTCCTCGCAGGCGGTGACGATTGCGCCGTCACGAATGGCGGTATTCCTCTTTTCTGCTTCGATGCGCACGTTGGTGATGCGCTGGATGCAGTAGGTGCACTTTTCCATCACGCCGCGGCTGCGCACGGTGACCTCGGGATTCCGCAGGAGCTTGAACTGCGGCGTTTCCCAATCCTGGAAGCGTAGGAAGTTGAAACGGCGGACTTTGTACGGGCAGTTGTTCGAGCAGTAGCGCGTGCCGATGCACCGGTTGTAGACCATGTCGTTCAGGCCCTCGGCGCTGTGCACCGTCGCGCCTACGGGGCAAACCTCTTCGCAAGGCGCATTTTCGCACTGCTGGCACGGCACGGGCTGGAAGAACGTCTCGGGATTGTCGAGCGATTCATCCTGAGCGCGAGGATCGCCGACGTTGGCTTTGACGTTCCCGTAGTAGCGGTCGATGCGAATCCAGTGCATCTCTCGTCCGCGCATAACCTGCTCTTTGCCGACCACGGCGATGTTGTTTTCCGACTGGCAAGCCACGACGCAGGCGTTGCATCCGTTGCAGCTGTTCAGGTCAATGGCCATCGCCCAGCGATACTGCATCTTGTCGTAGGGGTTCTCTTCTTCCTTGTAAAGCGTCAGCTCATCCTTCTTTTTCTTCTGGAACTCCTGATCGTGGTGCGCAAAGGCCGGATTTTTGCGGTATTCCTCGAGCGTGCCGGCGGCGAGGATTTGCCGGCCTTCCATGTTGAAATGATATTGCGTGCAGGCTAGCGGGTAATTGTCGCCGTTTTTCTGAATAGCGCTGGCTTGCGCAGCTGCCG
>QHYJ01000252.1 GCA_003223255.1 Acidobacteriota bacterium
ATCGTGAGAATCCCCGCCTGAATTTTGTGCGTGGAGACGCGCAAGCAATGCCGTTTCCATCGGACAGTTTTGATCTCGTGTATTCCCGCATGTTGCTTCAATACCTTCGAGAAAAAGAAAAAGCCGTCGCGGAAATGGCGCGCGTATGCAGGCCAGGAGGCATCGTCCTGTTGCAGGATTTGGACGGCCAGCTCTTATGGCACTACCCGGAGGACGCGAGGGTGCAGGGCGCCGTCGAAAAAGTGCTGGCCAGTCTGGCGCCGACGGGCTTTGACCCGTTTGTTGGCCGCAAGGTCTTCTGGCTGGCGCAAAAAGCGGGATTGAAAAAGCTGGACGTGCAAGTCGAATGCTACCACCTGATCGCGGGGGCGGTTGAGCAGCGCATTCTCAGGCAGTGGGAGTTGAAGCTGGACATTGCAAAGTCCCAGATGGCCAAAGCGCTTGGCAGCAAAGAGGAAGCGGAGGAACAAATACAAAGGTTCCTCGAATACCTGTGCAGGCCTGACACGCTCACGTACTCCGTGCAGTTCACGGTAACAGGAGAGAAGGCAGCTTGAACGCGGCGTTAGGCCTTAATTGAAATGCATTGAAGTCGAGCAATGACGAATACTGGGGGGCAGATGGGCAGGGCAAACACAGAAAACAGATTTCAAGGACGGACCTTTTGTCCTTTCGTGCTCGGGAAGAGCAATGGGTGGGGATCCACCGACAAATTAAGCGGCAGTTCATCCGAGAAAGGTAGCTAAATATGTTGCCGATTCGCAATCAAAACAACGGCTCACCAACCGTCGGGAGACGGATTATATCGCTGGCTGTCGTCGCGCTTTTTCTTGGCAGCAGTGTATCCGCTCAAAATCAAGGAGTGCCCGACATATCCCGCATGAGCATCGAAGAGCTGATGAATGTCGAAGTCACTTCGGTAGCCAAGCGGCCGCAAAGAGTAGCGGACGCGGCGGCGGCTGTCTTTGTGATCACCCAGGAAGACATCCGTCGTTCCGGTGCGGCCAGCATTCCGGAAGCGCTGCGCATGGTTCCCGGACTGCAAGTGGCGCGGATCGACGAAAACAAATGGGCCATCGGCTCGCGCGGGTTCAACGGCCGCTTCGATAACAAGTTGCTGGTTCTCATTGATGGTAGAAGCGTTTATACGCCGCTCTTTTCGGGAGTGTATTGGAATGTCCAAGACGTGATGCTGGAAGACGTGGATCGAATTGAAGTGATCCGCGGTCCAGGCGCCACGCTGTGGGGCGCAAACGCCGTGGACGGAGTCATCAATATTATTACCAAGCCGGCGAAGGCAACGCAGTCCGGGATCTTGACTGCGGAGGTTGGAACAGAGGAGAGAACGGCTGAAGGCGCTCGCTATGGCGGAAAAATCGGCAATTCCTCTTATTACCGGATCTACACAAAATATTTCGATTGGCAGCCCTCCCACGATGCAACCGGGAAGCGCGCTAACGATGGATGGGACGCGGTTCGCGGCGGGTTCCGAATGGATATTCAGCCCACGGGGCCGAATTCACTCACGCTGCAAGGAGATCTCTATCAAAGTAATTATAACGAGACCCTGACTATACCTTCCTTAAATCCGCCGTATTCAAGCACGTTTCCGAATGACGGAGATTATAAGGGTGGAAACCTGCTTGGGCGCTGGAATCATTCCTTTTCGCGCTCTTCCACATCGTTGCAGGTGTATTTCGACAATACGAACGTTGTCGACAATTCGTTGTTCACAGACCATGAGAATGTATACGACATAGATTTTCAACACGACATCCACGTTGGAGAATCACAGGAACTGGTTTGGGGGTTGGGGTACCGATCCATCCAGGATTCGAATGGATCCAGCTTCACCGTCTCTCTTCAGCCAAACCACAGCAACCTAAATCAATTTAGCTCGTTCCTGCAGGATGAAATTAGCCTTTTTAACCGCCGGTTAAACGTAACTATCGGATCCAAATTTGAGCACAACGACTTCACCGGCTTCGAGGTGCAACCGAATATCAGGTTCCTTGGGAACATCAGCAAGGATCAGTCAGTATGGGCGGCAGTCTCTCGTGCCGTCCGAACGCCGGCTTTGACCGAGGAGGGCCTCCGTCTGAACGAAGCTGTCATTCCACCGGGGAACCTCAATCCTCCCAATCCCACTCCTTTCCCCGTGGTAGCAGCGATCTTCGGGAGCCCGCAGTTCAAATCAGAAGACCTTCTTGCGTATGAAGCCGGGTATCGCGTCCAGGCAACCAAGTCTCTTTCGTTGGACATTGCTGCGTTTTACAACTTTTACAGCCACCTGCGTTCCGCGGAACCTGGCGCGCCCTTTGTCGAAGGGAGCGCGGCTCCAACGGATATCGTGCAGCCCTTTGTCGCCAGCAACAAAATGGGTGGCGGAACCTACGGCATAGAGCCGTTCGTGGAATGGAAGGTTCTTCCAAAATGGAAGGTTCTAGGTTCTTACAGCTACCTGCAAATGAACATTCGTAAAAACAAGGATAGCCAGGACCCGACAGGCGATAACCCCGATGGACAGAACCCGCGCCATCAATTCTTCGTGCAATCTTCCATCGACCTGCCCAAACATTTCGAGCAGGACCTCAGCCTTCGATACGTCGACAAACTGCCGAGTCTCAACATTCCCAGCTACTACTCTTTGGATTTCCATCTTGGATGGCGGCCAGGCACGCACCTGGAACTCTCCCTGGTGGGCCAGGACCTCCTGAATAGCCAGCACCTGGAGTTCATTCCGGAGTTCATCAATACCACACCTACGCAAGTTCGGCGGACCGTCAGCGGACGGATTGCTTGGAAATTCTAAGTTGTTTTTCTGGTGGTCAAGGGGCATGACGCTTACTTTTACAGGAGAACGGCGCGCATGAGGCGGTTGCGCCTAATCGTTGCCGTTTTGCTCTGTTTGAGCACGGTCGCGGGGATCAACGCCCAATCTTCGGATTCGGCGGGGTCCTCCGAGTATTTGATCAAGGCCGGCTTCATTTATAACTTCGCCCAATTAGTTCAATGGCCTCCTGCAACTTTTTCGCAGGCGGATTCTCCGATTGTCATCGGAATCTTGGGGACGGACCCTTTCGGAGAAATTATCGATCGAGTGGTTCAAAACAAAAAACTCGATGGTAGGAGCTTGGTGGTCAAGCGGCTGAAGCGCGGCGCACCGCTGAGAGATTGCAACATTTTGTTTATAGGTTCGTCGGAAGCCGCACATCTCGAGGAAGTGCTTCAAAGCACGAAGAATCTGCCTATCCTGACGATCGGAGAAATGCCGGGTTTTGCTGTGCGCGGCGGGATCATCAATCTGACTGTCGAAGGAAACAAAGTCCGTTTTGAAGTGAACATTGAAGCAGCCAAGCAAGCAAACCTGAATATCAGTTCCAGGTTGCTTGCACTCGCGCGAATCGTCCCGCAAGCCGCGGATGGAAAGAAATCCGAATGAATCTCCAGAATCTATCCATCAAGCGAAAACTGATGCTGATCACCATGCTGACCAGCAGCGCGGCGCTGATCTTGTCTTCGGTTAGCTTTCTGATTTACGACCTAATTTCCTTTCGCCGTCAGCTTAGCCAGGACTTGATGACCCAGGCGGAGATTATCGGATTCAACAGCGGAGCCGCGATGGCCTTCAAGGACGAGGCCGCCGCCACTGCGACGTTGTCAGCCCTCAAGGCCAAAGACGACATTGTGGCCGCCGCGCTGTACAGCCCCGAAGGAAAAGTGTTTGCCAACTATTCCCAAGGAGATAAACGCCTTCCTTCCTCACTTCCTTCGCATTTGCAGGAAAACGGCTATCGTTTTGAGGGCGGGTATCTTCAAGTATTCCAAAAAGTGACCATGAACGGCGAGCGCGTTGGAACTTTGTACATGCTTTCCGACATGCGCCAGTGGAATCTCCGGGCCAAACGCTACACTGGGATCATCGTCATTGTTGTGTTGATTTGTAGTTCTCTCGCGCTGCTGCTTTCTTCCAGATTGCAGAAGCTGATCTCCAAGCCCGTTTTGCATTTGGAAGACACCATGAGAATGGTGTCCTCAAACAAGAACTATGAGATTCGTGCCACTAGATTCTACGGCGATGAAATCGGAAGGCTGATCGACGGTTTCAATACCATGCTTTCCGAGATTCAGCTTAGAGACAGTGCGCTGCAGCGCGCGAATAATGAACTGCAGACCAGCACGCACGAGTTGGAAGTGGAGATCATCCATCGTAAGCGGACTCAAGACGAACTCCTGACTGCCAAACAAGCCGCGGAGCAGGCGAGCCGGGCCAAGAGCGCTTTCCTCGCGAACATGAGCCATGAATTGCGGACACCGCTCAACGCCGTCATCGGGTACAGCGAAATGCTCGAGGAGGAAGTCCAGGATTCAGGGAAAATATCGAACATCCGGGACCTGCAGAAGATTCAGGCGGCGGGGAAGCACTTATTGGCGCTGATCAACGACGTTCTCGATCTGTCCAAAATTGAAGCCGGAAAGATGCAGTTGCATATCGAAGTGTTTGAAATACAAGACCTGATCGGGGAAATCGTTACCACACTAACACCGGCCATAGGAAAAAACGAAAATGCTTTTCAGCTGCGCATGCCCAAAGAAATCGGCACGATGCGTGGTGACGTTACAAAGGTTCGCCAAATCTTGCTGAACCTCTTGAGCAATGCCTGCAAATTTACCGATCACGGCAGCATTTCGCTCGAGGTAGACCGTCTCCGCACCGCTGGTCAGGATTGGATTCGATTGCGTGTTGGCGATACCGGCATTGGAATAAGCACCGAACAACAGGGAAACCTTTTTCAGGAATTCACGCAAGCCGATATCTCGATTTCCCGTAAGTACGGCGGGACGGGGTTGGGGCTCGCCATCAGTCACCGCTTCGTTCAGATGATGAAGGGTCGAATCATGGTGGAAAGCGCGCCTGGTCAGGGGGCCGTGTTTACTGTGGATCTGCCAGTTCAAGCGGCTGCTGAGCAGATCGAGCCCATGCAGCCAGGTGAAACTGTCAGTTCAGAAGCCTCACCGGAGGTTAAAACGCGTGGCGACACGATTCTCGTGATTGATGATGACACGGCAGTGCGGGACTTGATGTCTCGTTCCCTGACAAAGCTCGGGTTTCACGTAGTGGCTGCTGCCGGCGGAGAAGAAGGTTTACGGCTAGCAAATAGTGATCACCCTTGACGTTATCATGCCGGACTGGGATGGCTGGACAGTTCTTAACAAGCTAAAAGCAGATGCCGAATTGGCGGAAATTCCCGTCATCATGGTCACCATCGTGGACAACGAGGCGATGGGGTTGGACTTGGGCGCCTCTAGTTATCTGGTCAAGCCGGTTGACCGCGAACGACTTGCAACTCTTATCGAAAAACATCGGGCAATGCGTTTCTCTACGGTCGGAAAACCTGGCGTACCGCCGGCCAATTGGCCCCCTAAAAGTCAGAAAAGCTCGCGAAAACTCGAACCCGTCGGTCCGAGGAGAGATTAGTCATGCCGAGAATCTTGCTCGTGGAAGACAACGAAATGAATAGGGACATGTTATCCAGACGGCTAGAGCGCAGGGGATACAGCGTTGTTATGGCTCAGGACGGTAGGCAAGGATATCAACTTGCCCGTTCGGAGGCACCCGACCTCATCTTGATGGATCTCAGCCTGCCGGTGATGGACGGGTGGGAGGTCACACGCCTTCTAAAGGCCGAAGAAGCAACCCGCCATATTCCCATCATCGTACTGACGGCCCACGTGTTAATAAGGGACCGAGAAAAGGCATTAGAGGCTGGATGCGACGACTTCGATACCAAACCCGTTGATTTTGGGCGGCTGAGTGAAAAGATGGAGAAGTTGTTGCTAGTGAGGAAAACGTCATGAGTTCGCAACAGAGCCGCTTATTAATAGTGGATGACAACGAAATGAACCGGGACATGCTTGCCCGCCGACTGGAGCGGAACGGCTATCTCGTTGACGTCGTGGAGAGCGCGAAGCAGTTGATGCAACGGGTGAAGCAAAACACCGTTGACTTGGTCCTTCTCGACATCGAAATGCCCGGAATTAGTGGCCTTGATGCACTGAAAACTCTGCGCGAAAGCTATTCCCCCGTTCAGCTTCCGATCATTATGGTAACAGCGAAGAGTCAAAGCGAAGACATCGTCAAGGCTCTAAATCTGGGAGCAAACGATTATCTGACGAAACCAGTGGACCTTCCTGTGGCGCTTGCCCGCATCGGAACTCAGTTGTCGCACAAACGAGCTCAGGAAGCGCTGCGAGAGAGTGAAGAACGGTACGCATTGGCGGCGCGCGGTGCCAATGATGGTCTTTGGGATTGGAATATTCAGACCGGCCATGTGTACTACTCACCTCGCTGGAAAGCCATGCTGGGCTGGCACGAAAACGAAATCAGCAACACTCCGGAAGAATGGTTCAACCGGATTCATGACGCAGATCGCAAAAGAGTAAAAGAAGAGATAGCCGCCCATCGCAATGGCTCGACGCCTCACTTCGAGAGCGAGCATCGGATGCTCCACAAAGACGGAACATTTCGGTGGATGTTGAACAGGGGGCTCGCGGTATTCGACGATTCGGGAAAAACTTTGCGGATGGCCGGCTCGCAGACCGACATCACTGAGCGAAAGGTGTCCGATCCTCTGACTGGTCTGCCTAACCGGCTGCTTTTCATAGACCGGCTTGGGCGACTGATCAAACATGCGAAACGGCGTAAGGACATATTGTTCGCGGTTCTATTTCTCGATCTTGACGGATTCAAAATGATCAACGACAGCATGGGTCATCTGATCGGCGACCAGCTCTTGCTCGGAGTGGCTAACCGCCTGGAAAAATGCTTGCGTTCCACGGACACGGTGGCCCGTCTGGGAGAATCGTTCACTGTGGCTCGCCTCGGCGGGGATGAATTCACCGTGCTCCTCGACGATCTGAAGGATCCCAATGATGCCAAGAGCGCTGCGGACCGATTGATGAAGGCATTAGCTCCCCCATTCATTTTGGGTGGCAAAGAGGTATTCACGTCCGTAAGCATCGGAATCGCCTTAAGCAACACCGCCTACGAACAGGCGGAGGATATGCTTCGCGACGCGGACACGGCCATGTATCGAGCCAAATCTTTGGGTAAGGCTCGATTCGAAGTTTTCGATGCGGATATGCGGGCCAGCGTAATGGCACGTTTGCAGTTGGAGACCGACCTGCGTGGCGCTCTGGAACGCGAGGAATTTCGGAATTTTTACCAGCCGATCGTGTCTTTAGATTCGGGGCAGATTGTCGGCTTCGAAGCGCTGCTACGATGGCAGCATCCCACTCGAGGACTGGTTGGCCCGGAAGAATTCATTCTCGTGGCGGAGGAAACCGGCCTGATCCGCGAATTGGGCTGGTGGAATCTGCGGGAAGCCTGCCGTCAGATGAGCGATTGGAGAACCGGTCCAAATGGTCGTCCGGACCTGATCATCAGCGTAAATCTCTCTGCGAAGCAATTCCTGCAGCCTAACCTGGTCGTAGACATTCAAAAGCTACTACATGAATTGTCGCTGTCTCCGGATGCGCTGAAATTAGAGATCACAGAAAGCGCGGTTATGGCGGACCCCTCGGCCGCTGTGGAAATGCTTCAGGAGATAAAGTCCATCGGTATCCACCTTGCCATAGACGACTTTGGAACAGGCTACTCTTCGCTGAGTTACCTGCACCGCTTTCCGCTCGACACGTTAAAGATCGATCGTTCCTTCATCCGGGAAATGCAAGAGGACGGAGAAGGCATGGAAATCGCGCGAACGATTTTGCCCATGGCGAATAATCTGCGCTTGGATGTAGTGGCTGAGGGGGTGGAAACGCTTGAGCAGGTATCCTTGCTCAAAGAGTTGCACTGTAAGTACGCGCAAGGATACTACTTCTCCAAACCGCTGTCGGCCGAAGGTACTACGGCGTTGTTGCAGGGAGAGCCGACGTGGCGAATGTGCGAGCAGCCTAGGTAACTTACAGTCGGAACCCAATGAAACTCGCACTGCAAAACATCTTGCACGACCGCGGGCGCTTCTCCATGACTGTTTTCGGCGTGTGCTTTGCAGTGTTCCTGATGGTTTTTCAAGGCAGTCTTCTGGCGGGCTTTTTGCAGGCCGCATCCAAGTTGATCGACGCCAGTGACTCTGACATCTGGATCACCGCAAGAGGCGTGCAGGCTTTCGAGTTTGGAACAACTCTAGAGAGCCGTGTCAGGGAGATGGCTGCAGGCGTGCCTGGTGTGACGGAGACGAGCAGGGTGTGCATGGCCTTTGCCGTTTATCGCACACCTATCGGAAAGCAGCAGGTTGTGGCCCTAGTTGGCGCCGACCCAACCGTTGGGAATCGATTTCCAGTTCCCGATAGGCATGAATCTGCCGATCAGTTGTCTCCCGATGCAGTTCTTTATGACGTAAGTGACCGCAAACAGATGGAAGTGGATACGCTGCCGGCAGAAGTAGAAATAAACCGCCACCGCGCCAACATTGAGCGAGAAATCCAGGGCTACGGCGCATTCCTTGGGGTGCCTTTCCTTTTTACCTCGTATAGGAATGCTATCCGGTACATGGGCTTTGGCTCCGACCAAGCGATGTACATTCTTTTGCGAGTCGACAAGGCGTATCCCGTATCCCAGGTACAGCAAAGTCTTAAGCAAAGACTCCCCGAAGTTGACGTCTTGACGCGCGACGAGTTTGCCCACAAAGCCCGGATGTACTGGACCATTAAAACCGGAGCGGGAGGAGCGATTCTCACGGCCGCCGTACTTGGCTTCTTGATAGGTCTGGTAGTCGTTTCGCAAACCATTTATGCAAACACGATGGAAAACATCGAGGAGTACGCGACATTGAAGGCTCTGGGAGCCTCGCAGACCTTCGTGGCGCGCATCGTTCTTACTCAGGCTCTGATTTGTGGCGTAGTCGGCAGCGTCCTGGGTTTGCTGGCTGTCGTCCCGAGCATCACTTACGCGAAATCGCTGATTCCATGGATATCTGCGCCTTGGTGGTTGCCCTGCGCGATGGTCGTTCCGAGTTTGGCCATGTGCTCGTTAGCATCCATTGTTTCGGTTCGCAGCGCCCTCACCGTCGAGCCTGGGAGAGTGTTCCGTGCCTAACCATTTTTTGAGAGTGGAAGGCGCGAGTGTGTCATTTGGACACGACGAAGCCCGTGTCCACGCTCTTCGCGATGTTTCTCTCTCGTTCAAGCCGGGCACTCTTTCTTTGGTGATGGGCCCTTCAGGCAGCGGAAAGACGACCCTGTTGTCTCTGCTTGGGTGCCTGCTATCACCGGATAAAGGTTCGGTGTTTGTGGATGGCGTCGCAGTAAATGGCCTCAGCGAGGCGGAAAGAACAGCCGTTCGCCAACAGAAGATCAGTTTCGTTTTCCAGGCTTTCCGCCTCTTTCACTCTCTCAGTGCGCTGGATAATGTGGCGCTCGGGCTCGAAATTCGCGATCCTGCCGCGTCTCGGCGCACGGAAGTGGCGCGAGATCTACTCCTTCAATTCGGCCTTGGTGACAAGCTTCATCAAGAGCCCAAGGCGCTCAGCCCAGGTGAAAAGCAGCGCGTTGCCATTGCGCGCGCTCTCGCCGGGAATCCCCCAATTCTGCTCGCAGATGAGCCGACGGCTTCCTTGGACGCCGAAGCGGGAAGAAACATTTGTCAAATCCTTCGAAGCCAAGTGGATGAGCATGGAAGAACTGTTGTCGTGGTGAGCCACGACCCGCGATGGGAGAAATTCGCGGACCGCATCGTCACTCTCTGTGACGGTTGCGTTGAAGAAGAGGTGGGCGTGCTATGAAGGTGCTAGACCTGGTAACCGCTTGGAAGGCATGGAAGGCTTATCGCCGATGGACCATTGCCGGTCTTGCGATCCTGCTGGTGATTGCCGTTGTGGCCTTCCTTGGGACATCGCGAAATAGGAATTCTGTGGAAGCGCATGGAACATCATCTGACAACTCACCCGCGCCTATCATATTTGCGTCTCCCGGCCGAGTTGAGGGCGCATCAGAAACCACGCAAATAGGAGCAGCTGCCGACGGGATTCTAAAGGGCGTGTACGTGAAGGAGGGCGAGTTCGTAAAGAAAGGAAAGCTGCTGGGTGATATCGCCTGTGATGACCTCAGAGCGAGTCTGCAAACGGCCCTTGCGCAGACCGATGGATCGCGCGAGGCAAAGGCCAGGCTCCTCCATGGCGCGCGCGACGAAGAGAAAAAGATTGCGAGCGATAAGACGGCAGCGGCCCGGGCAACCTTCGAGGAAGCGAAGTCGCGCCTGGAGATGCAACGAGCCCTCTACCAGAAGCAGCAGATCTCCAAGGCTGCTTATGACCAGGCTGTCCGCGATCGTGACGTAGCCGACGCCAACCTTCAGGCTGCGATTCGAACCGAGGAGCTACTTGCCGCTCCTCCCTTACAGGAAGACACGGCACGAGCTGAGGCCGAGGTAATGGCGGCGGAGGGCCGCGTCAAGACCGTTCAGGAACAGATTGCAAAGTGTTCTATCTTCGCCCCCATCGATGGGACAGTTCTGAGAGTCTACGCAAGGCGTGGAGAGTCCTTCAGCACGGTCACTCCCCGTCCTTTGTTCAGTCTCGCGGATACTTCGGCTCGGCACATTAGGGCGGAAATTGACGAGAGAGACGTTGACAGAGTTTCTCTTGGGCAGAGGGTGTTAATCGAAGCTGATGCTCTGGGCGGAAAAAAACTCAAAGGTTCCGTGGCGAGCATATCCGACATGATGGGGAGAAAGAGTATTTTGACCGGCGACCCTGCTGACAAAAGTGATCGCGACGTTTTAGAAGCGGTGATCGACTTAGAGGACAATTCTCGACCCCTGCCAATAGGGCTTAGAGTTACAGTCCAGTTTTTGGCGAGCAAGTCCGCGAAAAGGTGATTGCAAACTGGGCCCTAGGTCTAGGCGAGAACCACTGCCCCTTATGTGTTCTGTAACCGTGGAAGGTCGGCTTGCCATCCGTGCCGCAAGATTTTGGGCCCGAAGCCGACGTCCTTGTTAGGGAGGTGGATGAAAAAAGCCACGGCGCAGGAATCTTTAGGAATTCTTCCCGATGCGTCCCAGGCAACGTGACAGCGTCCCGTCGGTTGCCGTCGAGTATACATCCGCTCCGTCTCGATCCACATGCACCTCGAGGACTTTGACGGTGGACGAGCATAGATTCAAGTCGTGATTAACTTTAAATTATGAAGGGTGTCCTCTCCAGGCACTGAGCTGCGTAGAACTAGGCATGCCCACCCAGTGTCCGTTTCGCTTAATAAACGTACCTTTCTGAAACCGTCTTTTCGTCACTATGCGAGTTCCTTTCATGCCCGTAAAAGACGGCGTTGCGAACGGAAGTGTACTATTTGGGGTGGGACCAGGCAAACGGTCGGAATTCTCAAATCCGTTCGACATTCTCCACACTCCAAGGGACAAGGAATGGAGTGGATAAGGGGGAATGCTAAGGGGAATGGATGAAGGGAATGGAATCCGCCCTGTCAACTGCAAGGGCCGCCCGGTTGCGGCTGCGCCGCAGCCGGGCGGTTTGTGTCCGTGGCTGTTATGGAACAAAAGGAACAAATGGAAATTTCCATTTGTTCCTTACTCTTACATTTTGGGGGGTTCTGGAGGTCCTACGGGCATTCCTCAAAGAACTCGAGGACCTCAACGTTGAGGATTGTTAGTTTTGTTAGTTTTGTTAGTTTTGTTAGTTTTCGTCCTCGTGGAAACGGTCGTCCAAGCCTCCATTGCGCGTCCGCAATCACTTGGAGAAACTGGGCTTCAAGAAACTGATTGAAGAAACTCTGACCATTCACCGCATTCCGCGCGTGATGACCATCTACCAATTCCTGCTGGGGATGGTGCTGGCCATCTACGTGGGTTTCTCTCGGCTGAACCATCTTCGTTTCGTGGCCCAGGATCCGATGCTGATTGGAATCTTGCAAGTGGGGAAGTTACCACCACAATGTACCTTCTGGCGTTTCTTGACCTCCTTGCCAGTGACCGTGGCCCAGCAACTGTTGAAGCTGCAGCGCCTG
>QHYJ01000253.1 GCA_003223255.1 Acidobacteriota bacterium
ACTTGCGCTGGTCCCTCAACGACGGTGGCGAGGATCTTGGTCACTTCAGGATAAGTTCCGCGGTTGTAAGCCTCAGCATTCTCCGCTTTGTCCCACAAACTGATAGCGAACACTTCCGCGCCGCCCTGCCCGACGAACGTGATTTCGTCCTGGAATCCTTTCTGTTTTCGAAGCAGGGGGAGGATGTCCTTCTCCACCCTCTGGGTAAACTCTGCAACGCTATTGGGCTTCAAATGCATGTAAATTCTGCGTGCAAACATTGTGACTCTCCTTGGTTCTCGATGCCAAGGGGGCAATTCAGATAACCGCTGTTGGTTCAGACAATCTGAAGGACTCCCTCAGTCCGTTAACCACATTGAGTGAATTAACTTGACTTGTCAAGTATATTCTGGGATTATTTCACCTTGTTAATCGACCTGGGTAAACCAGGGTGGAAGGCTTGCCGTGGACGTTTGCCTGCTGATTAAACAGCGGTTACAAGAATTGGGACTTGAGCAAAAAGATCTGGCAAGTGCCGCCGAAGTCACCGAGTCCTATATCTCTCAACTGCTGACCCGCAAGAAACTGCCGCCGGCGCCCGACCGAACAGATATTTACGATAAGATGGCGACGTTTTTGAAACTGCCAAGCGATAGACTGTCCAAGCTGGCGGCTCTCCAACGGACGGAAGAACTCAAGAGAAACCTGGCAGACCCGCCCGCGCCGTTGTTTAGAGAAGTTCGAGAGATAATCCTGCGGAAGTGTGTGCCTGACCGAGAAAAACAGATCCGTGCGATTCTTGAGAAGCAGCCTTTCGGCGAACTCGAACGCCTCGTCACGCAAAAGCTCTTGGACGTGGTCAAGAGAGTCGCCAAAGAAGAATTGAACAGTGAAAACGGCCTCCATTTAGTTGCTCGACTCACCGGCCGAAGCTATGAACAGGTGCGGGTTAACCTCCTGGAGTTCCTGGACACGGACATCATCAACTTGTCGCCTCAAAACTGTGTTTCCTTCCTGGATCCTTTGATCGAAACCTGGGACGTCGATCTAACCACCTTTAGTATGGAGGTTGTGCTGAATCGGAGATTGGCCCCCGGGGACCCGAAGAGATTTGAGTTTGTGGAAAGGCCTCCTGATCCAGTGGAACTGGAGCCCGGACTAAGGGCCTTCCTCAATGATAGTTCCCTTAGCGGGACCGCGTCTAAGGAAGAGGTCGACTTTCTAAAGAAGCTGCGATTCGACGGGAAACGTCCTACTTCACTTTATTATTACCGGGAATTGCAAAACCTCAGAGACCCAATCCACTTTGGCGCGGAAAAACGTTCGTCGATACAGGATTCCTCCGGAGGAGCGAAATGAGCGTTAACGTGCAGTATGTGGGTTTCACAGCGAAGGCGATGGTCCGTGAATACAGTTTTCTGGTGCGGGAATCGTCGATCGATTCTCAGGAGATCACCTTTACGATTCTGAACGAAGCGTTCGCGTCCCGCCGTCTGAGCTTCCAGAATGGTCCAGATATTTGTTCGCTCAAGCTTCATCGCGAGTTGGCCGATTCGGCTACCAATCCCTTGAAAACACGTTACCGCATCAGCGAAACCGAGTTGGATGCTTACCGCGACTCGCACACTCCAAGAGCCGCGAAAGGCCTCTATCCACGAAGGGTCGCACAAGAATTCTAGATGTTAAGCCTGACTTTTTTGAGCTCGTCTCGCAGGCCTCCCGTAGCCCGCTCGAAACCGGAGCGAAGTATCACGGCCGACGCCGCTAAAGGAGCGTAGACTGAAATCACCATGGAATAACTTCAAGAGTTTCAATTCGCCGCTCGCGAGAATGGCTTTATCGAGGTTGGCGAATCTGAGGAAGGAACTGCCGTGTGGTTCCGAAAGGCAACACCTGACACAGATGCGGACGTTCAGAAGCGTTTGTGCGTCGAGAGCCAGACAGAATAGCGCAACTGCGTTCTCCGCTTCCCTTCCTTGGAAGATAAACTCCAAGACATTTCGGACGTATTCGCATTTCTAGAGTAGTTTGCTTCAAAGCCTGGTAAACAGGGAGCGATAATGACAAACCGCGAGGCCCTCTTGCGACTCTCTAGGGACAAGCATGACAGCATTGCAATGACGTCGCTGTGTGAGAACAACGCAGAAATCATCCGCATGGCCATCACCCGCTACTTCGAAACCGGGACAGTCTCGGAGAACGCCCAGCCTGTAGTTATGCAACGCGTTGCAGACCACGCTCGGTCATACGAACCCGAAGAAGACTCTGACAAATGGCTTGCAGAACGTGTCAACGCGGAATGCGATCGTTTGCGCAACGAAGCGATTTAGGAAAAGGCAAATAAAGACTAAGCCTGCCGTCGAGCATCGTGCGCCGTTGCAAGGGTAAAGTCTTCGAGCTTTCAAAGTGCCTTAGGAGGTTGCCAATGCACATGACTACAAACATTCGGCAAGTAGGTGGCGTCACCATTGTGGACATCAGCGGGCGGATTGTGCTCGGCGAAGAGAGCGCTGCACTGCGTGACTTGGTTTGCGACCTGTTAAGCAAGGGACACAAGAAGATTCTATTTAATCTTGGCGATGTCAATTACATCGACAGCTCAGGCTTGGGCCACTTGGTCAGTGCTTTCACAAGCGCTCGGAAGCAGGAGGGAGAGCTGAAGTTGCTCAACCTCACGAATAAAGTTCACCACGTATTGCAAATTACGAGGCTGTATACCGTCTTCGACATTATGGACGACGAGGCCGTGGCCGTTAAGTCCTTCGGTAATTCGGCAGCGGCAACCGGATGACTATCGACTTGGCGTGCAGCCAAGAATCCCGGCGGGTGCCTTAAGCTTGAACTTGCGCAAAGTCCGCTCACTAAGTTTCCGATTAGCACGTTAGAACGAAGCCGTCCGGCGGCGGACGCTGCGCGTGAGGCGAACGGGGCAGTGTTGCTTGATGGTTGAGATAAGTTTGGGTCACAAGCTTCGACGGCGTCTTCGACGTGTCGCTAACGCCAGAAACTTATCTAGAGCTTCGCTTTTTGCAAAGGTGATTCAGGATTCGGTTCGGCAAGCTAAGGCCGAGAACTTCACTGGCGCTTTGTGCCCGATCACAAGCATGGCCCCGGTACAGGCGATCACTAGCCTGGCGGCAAGCTTTTGACCTGTTCTAGTTCGGGACCAGGAGGTCGATGGTTCAAATCCATTCGCCCGGCCATTCTTTATCTTTTGCCCTTTCAAAAATTGTGTCGAAGGGTTTTCTGCTGTTGTCCAGCACTACGCCTGACTCGACAACCTGCTGCTGAGATACGAAGCTCGTGGTCCCTTCATCCCGGCATCGACTCAGATGCTTTCCGCGAAATGAACAGGCTGTCAAATAGACCCAGTCCTCCAGACGAGAGCCGGGGCTTGAAGTGGAGTGAACCCTTGAAGTGGCACACAAAATTGGACACAGTTTCCGGGAAAGGAAACCACAGTGAAGAGAAAGCGATACTCCCGGAAATTTCAGCGAATGGCCGTGGAGCGGATGAGAACTTGCGAAGACAGTCGAGCGCGAGCGGGTAGCGGTTTGGGAGCACGCGCGCCAGGGCGACGTTCATAAAAAAGCGCTCCGGCGCAGTTTCTGCTTCAGCGAGTCGCTGGCGCTTCAAGTAGGCGCCCACGATGCTCGCGTTGTGAGCTCGGTACCAGTTGCGCGCGCACCGCCTGCGACATGCGGCGGACCAAGTCACATGCCCTAATGCCATTCAGGCTATCGTGTATATTGCGGGCCTTTTCGGTCAAATCCTTCGGCCGGTCGACGGGTCCGGCTACGCCGTCCCGCGCGAGAACGATGCTCCTGTCGTCCTGGAGCTTCGCCACGCTCTCGCCAAGGCTCCCGCATTTCGATGTGCGTTTAACGGCCATTTTCTCGGTGCCGGACCCTTCCTGCATGAAAGCCACGAGAAGCTTGCTCGCGAGCAAATCCAGCGTCGTGGCCCGGAGGGCGTCCACAAAGCGCTGCCGCACGCGCGTCAATCACTGACGGTTTTCGCGATACCGGTTCTGAGTAGCTTCGCGCATTCTTCCGCAGCCATGGGGTGGCTGAAATAGTAGCCTTGTCCCTCGCCACAGCCGTGGACCTGAAGGAAGTTGCGTTGTTCGCGCGTTTCCACACCCTCCGCAATGACTCGTTGCTTGAGCTTCTTGCCCATGTCGATCACCGCACTGATGATTGCGGCTTCTTTTGGATCAGCTGTGATGTGGTGTATGAAAAATTGGTCAAGTTTCAGCGCGTCGATGGGAAACCTCCTTAGGTAGCTTAAGCTGGAATAGCCGGTGCCGAAGTCATCCACCGTAAGCTGCACTCCCAAGGCTTTGAGAGCTTGAAGCCTGGAGACGCTGCCCTCGACGTGATTCATGAGGACGCTTTCCGTCAGTTCGAATTCAAGAAAGCGTGGTTCGAGGCGAGTCTCCTCCAGGATCGTGCGAACGCCTTCGAGGAAGTGCTTGGCACGGAACTCTACCCCGGAGAGGTTGACCGCCACCGAGACCCGCCGTAGGCCCACCTCCAACCAAGCCCGGAGCTGTGTGCACGCTTCGCGCAGTACCCACCGGCCGATGGGCACGATCAGGCCGGACTCTTCGGCGATGGGCACGAATTGTAGGGGAGGAATAGGCCCCCGATCCGGCTGCAGCCAGCGTAGGAGCGCCTCAATTCCGGTAATCTCTCCGGTCTGAAGATCGACCTTTGGCTGGTAATGCAACACAAACTCGTGTCGCTCCAGGGCGCGGCCCAAGAGCCCTTCGAGGGATTGCCGCGCGGCAGCCCGCGTAGCCATGTCCGCCTTGAAGAACTGGAAATTGTTGCGTCCCTTTTTCTTCGCGTAGTACATCGCAGTGTCCGCACTCTTGAGCAAGCTCTCTGCATCCTGACCGTCGTTGGGGTACCTGCTGATGCCAATGCTCGCGTTGATGCGCAGCTCGTTCCCTGCGATAGTGTGAGGCGCCGCCAGTGCAGTGATCATCTTCTGCGCCAAGACGGCCGCGTCGGCGGCGCGCCCGATTTGTGGAAGCAGTACTACGAATTCATCCCCGCCCTGGCGGCTCACGGTGTCCGAATGGCGCGCGCAAGCTACTAGGCGTTGTGCGACCGATTGAAGCAGTTTGTCGCCAATCGCATGCCCCAAGGAGTCGTTGATGTTTTTGAAGTGATCCAGGTCCAAGAACAGCACCACGAGTTGCTCGCTGGTCCGCCGCGCTAGCGAAATCGCCTGGGTCAGCCGGTCGGTCAACAGCACGCGATTCGGCAAATCTGTGAGAGAGTCATGCTGCGCCAGATGGGACATCTTTATTGTCATCGCCCGCGATGCGCTCACGTCGCGGAAAACAATTACCGCGCCTGTCACCTGCCCGAATCGGTCGCGGACAGGGGCGGTGGAATCTTCGATGGCAAGCTCCAACCCGTCACGTCGGATCAGAACGCAGGTAGGGTTCAGGCCGATGACTTGGTTTTCCAGAATCGCCTCCTCCAGGGGATTTCGGGCGGGTTTACGTGTGGTACCGTCAATGATTTGAAATACTTCGGCAAGCGGCCGGCCCACTGCTTCCTGTCGAGACCAGCCCGTCATTGTCTCGCCGACCCGATTGATATAGGTCACGTTACCGGAGATGTCCATACTGAGTACGGCATCCCCGATGGAGTTGAGAGTAACTTGGGCGTGTTCCTTTTCGTTGAACAAAACATCCTCGACCCCCTTGCGCTCGATCACATGACGCAGCGCCCGAGTCAGTGTGTATCTGTCGAGGTGGTCTTTTAAGAGATAGTCATACGCTCCGCGCTTGAGTGATTCATTAGCAGTACTTTCATCGTTTAGCCGGCTGAGGACCACGATCGGAATATGGGGCGCGGCCGCGAATACCTTTTCGAACGTCGCGATACCTTCGCTGTCCGGCAGGCACAGGTCCAGCAAGACCAGCCCGGTTTTTCGCTCGCCCAGCCGCTTGAGTCCATCAGAAAGGAGCCTAACCCAGTCCACATCGAATGAGCTGGCTCTCGGGTCAACGAGCGCCTCCAGAATCAGCTTGCCCTCAGTAGAGTCGCCCTCAATGAGGAGTAGTTTGTTGCGGTTCATCATCCCAGGTTCTTCTCAAGCTAGTTCTCCTGTCTGTGAAATCTTTCACACATTGATCTGCCGTGGAGTTTCGTTGGTGTTGCAGGAAGGGAACTTTCAGCCGCAGTCTGACCTATTCGTGGAGGACGACATTTAGGAGGGAACTGTGAATTTGCAGTTCGCCGTTGTAGTCAATGAAGCCTAACTTCCTGAACTTATTCATAAAGAAATTAACTCGTTCGCGCGTCGCTCCTATCATTTCCGCTAGAGTTTCCTGATTTATCTCCGGAACGACCGTTTCGGGGTTGCCTTCCTTACCGTAGCGGGCCAGCAATAAAAGAGTGCGGGCTAACCGTTTCTCAGTGGAGTTGAAAAGCTGATCGACCAAGTCCTCCTGGATGCGCGCATTGCGTGAGAGTAGATACGATATGAAAAATCCGGAAAGCGCGCGTTCCTTTTGCAGCACGCATAGCATCTCGCCCTTCTCAATTCTAAGTACAGCACTAGGCACAATCGCCGTAGCCGAAGCCACCCGTACCTTTTGACCCACTAGGCACTCCTCACCAAGAAAGTCACGCGCGCCTAGGATTGCGACGAACGCTTCCTTGCCCTGTTTGGAGACGATGGTGAGCTTCACCCGGCCCTTCTGAATGTAGAAAACAGCATCGCTCGGGTCGCCTTGCGAGAAGATCTTGTGGCCGGGTGGGCACTGCGTAATCGATCTTTTCAGGCCGACTGTCGTAAGAAACACGTGGGGATCGAAAATGCGCCCCTTCTTAGATTTCTTAGCCGCCTTCGGTGAGCCCATAGACTGCCTCGCGGAGCTACTCGTTGTTCCCGCAAGCTCCAGTCACAGCCAACTAAGTAGTTGCGTGGCAAATTGACCGGACTTCCCGATTTAGACCTCTGGCTTGTGGAATCGTACGCTTCTCCCGCCCCTGTGACAACTCCTAACCCGAAGGTCGACCGTTCAAATCGGTCCCTCGATTTGAACGCACGACGACTCTTGATCGTTTGTTGTCGTTTGTCATTCCACGACGGTCCAATTGACCGAACTTCGATCCAACTTCGATCCAACTTCGGTCCAACTTCGGTCCAACTTCGGTCCAATGAGCTTTCAGGACGTGGCCGGAAAACAGGTCCCTAGAGGGCCATTTTCAGCCTGATTTCGAGCCTGAGTAGAACTTTATAAGCTATTGTATCTTTGTGGTTTATTTTATGTAAAGCATGATATGCTTGTATTCGCACGGCACAATATGCTTGTGTAGACACAGCATTATATGCTTGTAACGGCACAGCATCATTTGCTTGTAATGACCCGGATGATGGTGAGAGTTTATGGCGACTCCGAACGAAAAACTGGCTGAATCCCTCGACGTGCTCAAGGCGCTCCAGGAAGGCGGGAGACGTGTGTTCCGCTCCGACGATCTGAGCCGCGTTCATCGCGAACGCCTCGTGGAAAACGGCTTTCTGCAGGAGGTGATCAAGGGCTGGCTGATTTCGGCGAGTCCGAGCGCGCGCGTGGGCGACAGCACGCCCTGGTACGCTTCTTTCTGGGAATTCTGCGCGCGCTACAGCGCCGAACGGTTCGGCGAT